>JAIXUR010000059.1 GCA_027483425.1 Cyanobacteriota bacterium
CCCCACTTTTTGCTGTGGCAATATTGAAGCCATGTCCCTCCAAATGCTCAACCGCAACCGCCAAATTGTTAGGATTATCATCGATGACTAGGATCGTGAAACTAGGGGCTGCTTTCAGATCTTCCTCGAATGTTCTCATGATGGATCTTCTACAGATTTCTTGATGTCAAGTGAGAAGGCACAATTAAATATAAAACCCTTGTAGGATGGGCAAAAGATCGCGTGCCTATCGCCCCCACGATGGGCACAGACTTTGCCCTTTGCCCATCCTACGTTTAATTACAACTACCCACTGATGGAGATCCTGCTTAAATTGTGAAAATTCATCCTGTAGGCGTCTCGCCTGCATGGGCAGGATGCCTGCCCTATCCTCAAACATAAACTCAGATTGTTACAGCCTAGCAAGAGCATTGTTTCATCTCCACCTAGCGTTACCATTGCCGCCAAAATCGATGTCACCGTTATAACGCTTGAAGCATGACCTTAACCGTCATACATCTGTGAAATAACCCCATTATTCCCATCACGGCTACCAAATTACCCATGAATCTGCATCCCCTATCTGGGTGAGATGCTCTACGCTTAAGGCATATTTTCTTCGGGGCCAACTTAAATGCGCGTTGAAGCCTGCTGCCAGGCCCTGCTTGAGCACCTATTACCCGACCTTGACCCCCAGCGGCAGGGGCTCTGTGTGGATGTGGGGGTGGGCACCTTTGCCTTTTACTGCGAGCTGTTTGCCCGGCTGGGGTTTGCCACCGTGGCGGTGGAGCCTTCCCCGACCGACAAACTGCGGGCGGTTTGCCAGCAGTACCCCATTCAGCTGATCGAGCAATGTCTGTCGGACCGGGTCGGCACTCAAACCCTGCACATGGGGCAGTTTGCCAACCTGGCCAACAGCAATTTTAGCTCCCTCGCCGCCGACTGGTTTGGGGCGTCGACCGACACTCGCCCGGTGACCACCCTCGATTTAGCGACCCTCCTTGGGCAGGTGGGGGCTACCCAAATCACCGCCTTTAAGCTTGATATCGAAGGGTGGGAGCCCATCGTGATTCAGCAGTTTGCTGATCTGCCCGCCGAGCTACTGCCTCGGGTGGTGATGTTTGAGTATGGCGGCGGCGGCAGTCGCCAAAAGGGCGAAAAAGGCTGGTCATCGAAGTTTTTGACCGGTAGCGTTGACTGTTTGCGCCACCTGCAACAGCGGGGCTATAGCTTTAGCGTCATGGTCGACTATGCCTCGGGTACCGGGGTCAAGGTGTTTGACCTGCAAACCCTGGATCTGGATCTGGACTCGCCCTTTTATGCCAACGGGGTCTACGGCAACATTCTGTGTTTTCACCAGCAGCGCTTTACTGCTGAGAGAATTAACCGCATCTGCACTCCCTACGGTGGGGGCTTGGCCAACTGGCTGGTGAGTAAATGGGTGTCTTAACAAGTCCTAGGCTTCGCAACCCTCGGGGATCTTTTCGTCATAGTAGTAGTGCCACAGGGAGGCGACGGGTTCTTCGGTCTCCACGGCGCTGCCCACGGGGGCCGCGGCCACCAAAAATGCCTGGGGGTCAGACTGGTAGGCCGCCAGCAGAGCCTTTTCTTCACCCGATAGGTCGGGAGAGCTGTCTTGCTCCATCTCTTGAAGCGTGGTCTCGACCAGCTCTATTTGCTCTTCGGCCACACTCAGTTCGTGGTTGGTTTCAGTATTGAGGAGTTGCTCCAGGGGCTGCAGCTCCGCCACGTGGCTGGCGAGCGCCTGCAGTTTGGCTTCATAGGTTTGGGTTAACTGCTGTAACTCCTGCCGGTGCTGGGCCTCTTGCTGGTCGAGCATCGTCTGGATCTGAACCTGCTGCTGCTGGAGGGTGACTTGTAGCTCGGTCTTTTCGGCCTCCACGGCCTTGAGCTTGGCCTGGTGGGCCTTCAGGGCCTTCAACAGGGGTACCATTTGGCCCTTGAGGGTCATGTGGTCAACATCGAGCTGGTGAAAGCGCTCGGCTAGGGTGACGTAGGCGCGGCACAGACGGGTGTAGCGCTCCACCATTTGATTGACGTGCTGAAAATTTCTCACGGCCGTCTCTAGGCGATCGGTGGCCATAGCTACATCCTGCCCAAGGGGCTGAGGGAGGTTAGGGGTTTATTGCGGGTAGATCTTAACTACCACGTTTACCTTAAAAGTTTAAGCGGCCAACGATACCAAGTGGAAGATATCTCTAGCGATAGATAATACCAGGGAGACCCCGGTGGGGCTGTGTCGAGCTCTCCCCAACCCGGTTGTCTTTCAGGGGAGGTTTTGGTTAATGTGTCAGAATGATGGGTGATTAATGATCCGCCCTTAGCTACCCGCCCGCTCCCACCCCGGCCGTGCTGTGCGTACTTACAAAAGCCAAAAAATCGACCTGAATGCCGATTACCCCTGCCCCTGTCGCCGCAATGGGCGGATTCAGCCCATTACCCTGACCGAGGCCTTTGGCTGCGATCGCTGCCAGCAGATCTTTGTCGTCCAAGAAGACGGCTACGTGATCGAGCAGCTCTCTACCCACTACCCCTACAAGCGTCTCTGGCGCTGGACTGGGCAGCAGTGGAAGCTGGATCGATCGTCCCTCAGCGTCAGCTACTTGCCCCTGGTGGTGCTGGCGTCCTTCGGCATTATGGTGTTCTTTTTGCTGCTGGCCACGCTGCAAACTCCGGCTGGTGCCCCCTCGGCGGTGCGCCTGCTGACCACCCTGGCGGTTTCGCTGGCCGTAATGGGGATGTTTTGGCTAGCGGCGCGGCGCTAGCCCATGGTGAACCTTGCGACCCACACAGACTTCAGTACAGCGGTTGAACAGGTTCGCCAGGCCAGCCGTGTTCTGGTGGCGGCGGGGGCCGATGCCCAGAGCCAGCTGCTAGAGACCGTGGCCACAGAGCTAGAAGCGAGCCTCGACGACATTCTCGAAGCCAATACCCTCGATCTCGAAGCCAGTCTGGATATGGCGGTGCCCGAGCGAGTGCTCGACTGGCTGAAGCTCACCCCAGAGCGGCTGCAAACGGCGGCTAAGATTCTGCGGCGGCTGGCGTACCTAGGCGATCCCCGTGGGCTCATTCACCCGGCCCCGAGTCGGGTGAGCAAGGCGGTGGCGGGCCATGGCCAGGTGGTGCCCCTGGGGGTGGTCGCCCTGGTGTACGAGGCCTTTCCAGAGCTGGGGGCAATTATGGCGGGGCTGTGCCTGCGGACGGGCAACGGTCTGATTCTCAAGGGCAGTAACGAGGCCAGCCAGACCAACCAGGCGATTTTGCAAGCCATCCACCAGGCCCTGGAGCGGGTGGGCCTACCGGAGCACTGCATTCTGTCACTGACCGAAGAACAGGGCGATGTGGCCCGCACCTGGCTGCTGCAAGACCCCGGCGTTGACCTGATCATTCCCTACGGGCGGCCTGGGCTGGTGCAGCAGGTGGTGCGCCAGGCGGGGGTGCCGGTGCTACCGACGGCTATGGGCAATTGTTATTTGTACTGGGCGGTCACGGGGCAGCTCGACACCGTCACCCAGATGATCGTCGATAGTCACCGGGGCGAGCCCGATGCGGTGAATGCGATCGAAAAGGTTTTGGTTCATGCCGGCTGTAGCCCCTCGGCCCTGGTGCAGCTCTGCCACAACCTGTGGGATCACAACTTTGAGATTCTGGCCGACACCACGCTGCTGGCCGACCTGCCCGATGTCAAACCCGCTACCGCCGCCGACTGGAACCGCCCTTTTCTGGGCAAAACCGTTGTCCTCAGACCCGTGGAGGATGGGCCAGGGGCCGCGGCCTTGATCAACCGCTACAGCAGCGGCCACGCCGATGCCATTGCCACCGAAAGCTACGCCGAGAGCAGCCGCTTTACCCAACTGGTTACCAGCGCGGTGATCTACATCAACACCTCGCCCCGGTTTGTGCGCAACCCCGCCCAAGCCTCGAGTATTGCCCTGGGCATGACCGCCCAGCGGGGTCGCTGCAATGGCTTTGTGGGCCTTGGGGCACTGCTGACGACCCAGCACATTTTGCAGGGCCTGGAGTAAGGCCTGGGTAACGGCTACACCGCCAGGCCGATGCCGCCGCCGATCGCCAGCCCCACCAGGCAGGTAGCAATCAAGATCAGGCTAGTCTTGCTGCCGGGGTGGCGGCGCAGCAGGCGATCGCCCAGGGCGGCGGTGGTGAGGCTGCACAGCGCCCCTAGAGCCACCGCTATCAAACTGTAGAGCACCACTTCCATCACAGCATGGGAGAGGGAGAGGTCATCGAGATTTTCGCTGCCCAGGTGGTTGAGGGCAATGGACAGGGCCACCACCAGGGTACAGCTGCCTAGAATGCCCAGCAGCACCAGCAGGTTAGCGGTCAACCACCGAAAGCGCTGCAATGCCTTGGGGCCAGCCAGGGCCAACCCCTGCAAGAGCGCCCCCGCTGCCCCTAGGGCCCAGATCCAGGGGGCCCCTAGGCTGGCCAAAAGCAACCCAGCGACGGCGTAGAGAAAACCGCACAGCAGCCACAGGCCAAAAAAGGGGCGACGACTC
>JAIXUR010000604.1 GCA_027483425.1 Cyanobacteriota bacterium
ACTCCCAGATCTCGGTATCTGTTTTCTCTGCCAGCCCATGGAATTGCACATGGCTAGAGCCTGGAAAAACGTCAGCTAGCTGATTGACCAGCTTGCGGCTGAGGTTTTGATCAAACAGGAGTTTCAAGCCGCACTCACCGACGCAACTAAACGATGTTCACGATCAGCTGCGAATTCTAAGCATGCCCTAACATCAGTTTCCGTCAGTTCTGGAAAGTCATCCATGATGTCAGCCGTAGACATGCCAGCCGCTAGCCAACCTAGAACATCGTAGACCGTAATTCGCATCCGCCGAATGCAGGGCTTGCCACCACGCTTGTCTGGCTCAATCGTAATGATGTCGCGATAGCTCATAATACAGCCAGGTTGCTTTGCATCTAAGAGGTTGTTTGAAAAGGGTTGTTCCAGCTATAGTTTGCTGCCAAGAGACAGCAAAAACGCTGGATTTTGAGGACATTAGCCTACGATCTAGGTATAGTCTGAGACACTCTTTGGCTTTTCAAACAACCTCTAAACAGGCCGACCGGGATCGAGGTGATCCAACGCCTTCAGAACGGCACCCACATCCATCGACAGGTATTCGCCGAGGCGAAGGATGTCGTTGACCTGGGCGCGACTGTCGGGGCCAAGGGCCGTTCTCGACACAGCCGCCTGTTTCAGCAGGGCAAATACCTGGCGGTTGAGGTGCTGGTAATACAGCTCTTGGGGGCGTTCTAAGGAAAGACCCAAGGAGAGCTGCTGGCCCAGGTTGACCAATCGCCCCAGCCAGTCCACATCGGCGGCCAGAGATTCGGTGGGTTCCTGGTTGAGGATCTGCCACACCGATCGCCCAATCAGCCGTTCGAGCATGGGTTTGGCCGCCGCCAGGGAGAGGGAGGCATTGCAGGTGCTGGCTTCGGTGGCGATCGCCTCCAGCTCATTCAGATAGTCTTCGCCCTGGCGCAGCGGGTTCACTGTGGAATCACTGGTTTCGCGCTCCAACGCCTGGAGCACGTCCATGGCCCGGTGGCTGAGGGCGATATCGGCGGCGACCTGCAGCTCCTGGGGCACGGGCAGGCCATCGCGGTGGAAGGCCCGCAGCACGCCGTAGTTATCGCGGTACACCTGGGCGTAGAGTTGGTCGAGGCGCAGCAGGGTGTCCTGGGTGAGCAGTCCCATCATGCGGTGGCGCTCTTCGGTAAACAGGTCTTGCAGGCCGTAGGTGTGGGGGCCAAAGGCGCTGTTAATGGCGAGGATTACCTGGGCGGCGCTGGCCTGGCCCAGGCTCTCAAACACCGCCGCCTTGGCCTGGGTGGAGTCGAGACGCGATCGCAGGGGAGTGATGCCGCAGTGGAAATCCCACCCCCCCAGGTGCACCACCGCAAAGGCCAGGTTCAGGCTTTCGCGGGTAATGGTGGAGGTGATTTCGACCTGACCCACGGCTAGGGACAGGGGCCCCAGGCGCTGGCGGCGGTAGTCGTGCTGCTCTACGGTGTAGCAGTAGACGGTTTGTTCGGGGTGGTAGTCGGTAAACAGCGATCCCATGGCGTAGTGGGCCACCACCTGCTCGAGGGAAATGCGGGAGGGTCTGACCAGGGCCTCGTAGACCCCGGCCCCATCCGTGAACATCTCAACATTGCTGGGGGCCTGGCCCAGGCGCTGGACAAATTCGGCTTCCAGGGCAATGCCCGCTACTTCACCGGCTAGCTCCATGGCGCGGGCGGCATAGCGCAGGATCTGGGTGCCCTCGGGGCGCGACAGTTCATCAAAGAACCAGCCACAGCTGGTGTACATAAACAGGGCGTGGCGCTGCATTTCGAGCAGCTGTAGGGCGGTAACGCGCTCTACGGCGGAGAGTTTGTGGGTTTGGTGGGTGGCAAAGAAGGTATTGAGGCTATCGGAGCTGCGATCGCCGATCACGGCCACGTAGGCATCGCGCGCCGCCCAGGGGTCGCGCAGCAGCGCAGCGCCCTGCTGTTCATACACGGCCACCAGCTGATCCCGCAGCCAGTCGAGGGTGTCGCGCAGGGGCCGCCGCCAGCGCTGATGCCAGGCACCGCCGCCGCCACAGCCGCAGTCATCCTGCCAGCGATCGACCCCATGGGAGCAACTCCAGGCGGTCACGGGCTTGAGTTCCGCCTCCCAGGTGGGCGGGTGGGTCGCCAGGTAGTGGGCATAGTTGGTCACCGTCCAGCCCTGGCGCGGAAATTCTTCGGTCACAGCGTAGGCTAGGGCTTTCTCAGCGCCGCCTCGGTGGTGGCCAAAGGTTTCGCCATCGGTGGCCACCGAAATCAACTGAAAGGGGCGGTGATCGCCGTGGATGGCCTGGCCGATACGACCGGCAAAGTGGGACGAGGCGCTGAGCACATCGTTAAAGCCCATGTCACGGGAAATCGGGCCATCGTAGAAAAAGATATCCACGTAGCGGCTGGGGTCGGGGCTGCCGTCGGGATGCTTCAGAAAGCAACGATAGGGGCGACTGGGATCAATCTGGCCGCCGCCCACTTCCTGCCAGGTATCGCGCTCGCCGTTGTAGCTGACCATGGGACGACAGCGCTGCACCTGGGACGGGGCCAGCACGGTGAACTTGATCCCCTCGGCGTAGAGCACATCCAGGGTGGGGTAGTCGATCGCCGTTTCGGCCAGCCAAATGCCTTCGGGATGGCGGCCAAAGCGGCGGCGGAAGTCTTCGATGCCCCAGCGCACCTGGGTGACTTTGTCGCGGGGATTGGCCAGGGGCAAAATGATGTGGTTGTATACCTGGGCGATCGCATTGCCGTGGCCATGGAGCCGGGCACAGCTGTTGCGATCGGCATCGATAATGCGCTGGTAGGTCTCTAGATCGTGGCGCTCCATCCAGCTCAGCAGGGTGGGGCCGATGTTAAAGCTGATGTACTCAAAGGTGTTGACAATGCGCACCACCTCACCGCGATCGTTGAGGATGCGGGCGTAGGCATTGGGCCGGTAGCACTCGTTGTGAATGCGTTCGTTCCAGTTGTGGAAGGGGGCGGCGCTGGGCTGCTTCTCAATGGCGTCTAGATAGGGATTTTCGCGGGGTGGCTGATAAAAGTGCCCGTGTACGCACACAAACACCCCCGTACTGACGGCGGGGATCAGCCCATCGTGGGCGTCATCGTAGGAGGTGTGGGCCGCAGGACTAGTCTGCAACGCCGAATGCTGGGATAAATCAGCCATAGGAGAAGAAAAAATGATAGGGCAACAATCGGGCTGAACCGCAAGCCTAAATTCAGGTCTTGCAGGAGCTGGGGATCGCGGTGAGAGATAAAGTCTGGGGGCCGGGGATCACTACCCTGAGCGGCATGGGGGAAATTTGAAAAATTCTATAAAAACTGGGGATCAGGGCCTGGGCATGACAGGGTTGCTTTCAACAGCGGGGGAACCGGGGTAGCGATCGCCCTAGGGGGCATTATGGCCAGGCGCTAATAATCTGACACAATTTTAACGCCCTTTTGGAAAATCAACTGGAATGCTTAACTTCCGTTGATGTTGGACGGGATGATGGGGCGATCGCTGTCGGGCTTGCGGAGGGGTGTATTGGGTGGGCCATGGCGGGTCGTGGGTGGCGCGTGAGGGATCGTCGCTAAATCAACCAACCCCTGGAGCGCCACCCACGCTACGGGGTGACTTGGGTGGGCAGGATTACGGTTACGGTCGTTCCTTGCCCTGGGGTGCTGGCGAGGTCAATGTGGCCTCGGTGGGTGTCTACGATCACTTTGGCGATCGCCAGCCCTAGCCCGGTGCCCTGTTCACCGCTGCGCAGCCGGGCTGGGTCGGCGCGGTAGAAGCGATCGAATACGTGGGCGAGGGCTTCGCTATCCATGCCAATGCCTGTATCTTGCACGGTCACCTGTACCCCCAGCTGTCCCTGGTGCTTGGCGGGTTTGACCTGCACCGTGACGGTGCCGCCGTCGGGGGTATACTGCACGGCATTGCTGATCAGGTTGGTGAAGAGCCGCGTGAGCTGGCTGGGATCGCCCAGGATGGTGGATGTGGCGGTGGGGGCGGTGGCGAGGGTGCCCTGACTGCCGGAGCGGTGTTTCCCTGGGGCATCCTGGGTGGCTTCGACCCGTAGGCTCACTTGGCGTTCAGCCGCCATCACCTGCTGTTCTTCGAGCACATCTTCGAGTAACCCTGCAAGGCTGACCGAAGCCGGGGCCAGGGGAATCAAGCCGCTTTCCTGGCGGGCCAAAAATAGCAGGTCATCCACCAGTCGCCCCAGCCGACGGGTGAGGCGCTCGATCACCTGAAACTGCTTCTGCTGGATCTCGACATCGGGGCTGGGGTCGGACAGGGCCACCTGGGCGTTGGTTTGAATCACCGCGATGGGGTTGCGCAGCTCGTGGGAGGCATCGGCAGTGAACTGCTTGAGCTGCTGGTAGGAGTCGCGCACGGGGGCCATGGCAATGCCCGACAGCAGCCAGCCAATGGCCGCCACTGCCCCCACCATCAGGCTGGTGCCCAGGGCCAGATCCACCATTAACCGCCGGCTGGGCTTGGTCACCTCAAACCAGGGGTGGCTGACCCGCAGATAGCCCAGCACCTGCCCGTTGGCCTGCACCCGCTCGGTAATCTGGCGAAACACGGTTTCCTGGGTCACCCGTACCGTCTCCCCCGCCGGATTCACGTGTAGAGGTACCGGCAGCACCTCGGAGAGGGTTGACCACAGCAGCTGGCCACCGGGGCCAAACCACTCCAGGTCAATGTGGTCGTCTTCGACGGTGCGGGCGTTGTCGCGAAAGCTGGCCTCTAAGTTGACCCGCAGAGGCGGCCCACCCCCCTCGAAGGTAGCAAAGACGCGATCGCTAAGGGGCGAAGGCTCTATGACCAGCGATCGCTCCACAATCTCCACCACATGGTTGAGGGTGTCATCCACCCGCTCCACGAGGGTGGTGCGCACGTAGAGGTAAAAGCCACTGGCAAACAGCAGCAGCAGCACCGCCGTTACCGCCGTATACCAAAGCGCAAGCCGCCGCCGAGTCGCCTGAAACATAGACCTCTAAGGCAATTTTTGCGTGACGAAATTCAGAAGCGATGCGGCTACCTCTATTCACCATAGAGAACTTTGCCCTGCCGAAGCGCTTGACAGACTAGGGAACTCACCACGTTTTTTTTGCGCTCGACTTCTTCGCGAGTCATCACCAAAATATCTTTGGGAATTCCCAGCCCGCACAGCGCCTTGTAGGCGACCCGTGCGCGGCGGTAGCGGGGCTCGTCTGACTGCGAGACAATCACGAGGAGGTCGATATCGCTGTCTGCATTAGGTTCGCCGTAGGCGTAGGAGCCAAACAAAATAATCTGCTCTGGCTGGAGGGCAGACACCAAACGCTGGGTAATTTGATCGAGCAGATCGGTCGTGAGCGGCGGCACCGGGCACCTATCCTGGCAAAATGGGCGGCGATCCCTTGGGGGCGCTGGCTTTATCGTAATCCAAGCCTGGCCGAGGTAGGTATGCTATTGGCCTGACCATCGCCTGGGATGCTGTACCATCCCAGACGATGGTACAGACCGGTCCTGGGGGCGATCGCGCTATGCTTGAGGCGGATAGTTATTGGCCACAATGGTAGTAACACGCCCACCCTCGCCGCTCCACCCTTCATCCCCCATTGTCATGCGGGGGATCAGCTGGCAAACCTACAAAACCC
Organism: Cyanobacteriota bacterium; assembly: GCA_027483425.1. GTDB lineage: Bacteria > Cyanobacteriota > Cyanobacteriia > Phormidesmidales > Phormidesmidaceae > Nodosilinea. The sequence goes on from JAIXUR010000604.1 coordinate 5,643, forward strand.
TCATGGCCGAGGTGGGGGGCGATCGCGCCTGGAGAATTGCCTACGATCGTGGAGTGCTGGAGCTGAGAATGCCGCTGGAAGAGCACGAAGAACCTAAGGGCTTGCTGGAGAGCTTTATTGAGGCGATCGCCGATGAGCTCCAAATCGAAGTCAGAAAATTAGGTTCTCTAACCCTAGATCGAGAAGACCTATCCCGTGCGGTCGAGCCAGATAGCTGCTTTTACATTCAAAATGAGGCCGTGGTCAGGGGGCGAAAAATCAGCCTGCCAGACGATCCGCCCCCCGATTTAGTCATTGAGTCAGACTACACAAACTCTTCAGTCAACAAGCAGTCTATCTATGCGGCGTTGGGGGTGCCTGAGCTGTGGCGATACACCCATCAAACCCTGCTTGTCTACGCGCGGGTAGATGGCGACTATGAGCAACGGGACGCCAGTCTAGTGTTTCCCTTTTTGCCCGTCGCCGACGTGGGCTACTTCATTGAACAAAGCCGTACCGTAGGGCAGCGTAGCGCCGTACGACTATTCCGCCAACGCATTCGAGACATTCTTGACCGCAAGACCTAAGCCTACCCTTGTTAGAGGTTGTTTGAAAAAGGTTGTCCCAGGTCTGATTTGCCACCAAGAGACAGCGAAAACGCTGATTTTCGAGGACATTAGCCTACGGTCTAGGTATAACCTGAGACGCTCTTTGACTTTTCAAACACCCTCTTAGAGGGTGTTTGAAAAGGGCTGCTCTAGGTGCAACTCACGGTCAGAAGGCCGTAAGATCACTGGCTCTGGAACAGCCGTAACTTTCCTTATGGGTATAACCTAAGACACTCTTTGGCTTTTCAAACAACCTCTTAAGGTGGATTTCGTTGAGCGGCGAATCAAGGGTTTCAGCGTTCCAAAAAATTACTGAAGTCAGCGCCATTCAACCCAGGGGTACTCTAGCCTTAGATGCCCTGTTATGACTTTACTGTGGTAGACATTCCCCAAACCCAGGCCAACACACCTCACGCCCGGCGGCGAGGCAACGGCAAAAAGGATACGGCCAATCAAACTCCACCCCTGAGCCGCAAAGCAGAGCGGGCGAAAAAGCGCCAGGCGAAAAAGGCGCGCCAAGACCTGATTCAGTACCTGGCGGCAACGCTTTCGTAGCGGGACTAGTGGGAGTGCTGCTGGCCCTGCTGGGGGAACCCAAGTTGGGTCTGGCGGCGGTGGTGGCGATCGCCTGCCTGTCCCTCTCCTTCAGGTACCCCCGCCAGGCCATCTACGGGCTGATTATCTACGTACCCTTCGGCGGCACGGTGGTCTACGCCCTGGGGGGCAGTGGTATTTTGCAACTGGCCAAAGACGCCATCTACATTCCAG
>JAIXUR010000585.1 GCA_027483425.1 Cyanobacteriota bacterium
GCTATCATTCTGCCGAGGCCCAACTGCGATCGCGCCAAAGAACTGATACCAAGCTTAAGGGTTGGTTAGATTAGTTAACATTTCCCTCAGGAAAGCCTAAGGGCCAAGGGACAAAAACCGCTGATCCCTTAGTTCTCGGTACGGCGGGTGTTGCCTGCTTTTACCCAGCCTTCTTGACCGCTCGACACCACCCGCACCTTCACCCAAGACTTGTCGGTGGGCTCTTCAATCACCACCACCGCCTCATTGTCGTCTACACCACCCACCTGGGGAAACTCGACCCCAGGGCCTTCCCGCAGCACCAGGCCGATCGGTTGAATGACCGTAGCGTTGTAGGCACCGGGTTCTAGGGGAGGCTCCACCACTGGCGGCGGCTCAACCGCCGGAGCTGGCGTGGCGGGGGCCGCTGGGGCCACGGGCACCGCCGCCGCCGGGGCCGCCGGAGCCACGGGCATTTCATCTTCGTAGATGGGCTTGGGGGGCAGCACCGAGAGGCGGCCCATAAAATAACGGGCGGTGGCTACCCCCGCCATCGACAGCAGCATGAGGGCAATGGCAATGCCTAGGACTAACTTTGACAGGCCAATGAAAAATCCTTTCATGGAGGTCGCGGGCCAGAAACTATCGGTTACAGCTAGCTATGGTACAGCACCCCCGATTAATCGGCATCGGGTAGGGACGGGCGAAATCGCTGGTCGAGACCACTGCGGGAGGCCATCCGCGCTTTGCCCGCGGCGGCCCAGGCCTGGAGGGCTTCAATTTGCTCCTGGGCCGTGCGGGCCAGGGGCACCATTTCGCTGGCGGCGGTGAGAATATCGTCGGTGGTAAAGTCGCGATTTTGGCTAAAGCCCAGATGCATGGCCTCAACGATCACCTGCTCGATCTCCGCCCCCGAGAAATCGGGGGTCTCGTAGGCCAGCCGGGTCAGGTCATAGGTTTTGAGGGTGTGGGGCCGCAGGCGGGAGAGGTGCACCTCGAAGATCGCCTGGCGATCGCCCTGGCTGGGCAGCCCCACAAAGAAGATTTCATCGAAGCGGCCCCGGCGCAGCATCTCCGGGGGCAGCGACAGAATGTTGTTGGCGGTGGCGACCACAAACACCGGCGAGGTTTTCTCCGCCATCCAAGTAATGAAGCTGCCAAAGACCCGGCTGGCGGTGCCCCCATCGCCCCGTCCGTCGAGCCCGCCAAAGGCCTTATCGATTTCGTCAATCCACAGGATGCAGGGAGCCAGGGCCTCGGCCAGTTGAATCATCTGGCGGGTGCGGGCCTCTGACTCGCCCACCAGACCGCCAAACAGCCGCCCCACATCCAGGCGCAGCAGGGGCAGATGCCAGTGGTGGGCGATCGCCTTAGCCGTGAGCGACTTCCCGGTGCCCTGGATGCCGATCAGCAGGAGCCCCCGAGGATGGGGCAGACCGTACTGGCGAGCCTTTTCTGAGAACGCCGCCCCGCGCTTGAGCAGCCAGTCCTTGAGGTTGTCTAACCCGCCGATGTCGGAGATCTGCTCCTTGGCGGGGTAGTAGTCCAAAATTTGAGTTTGGCGAATGCTCTGGCGTTTTTCTTCCAGAATTAGGTCGAGATCGGCGGGGTCAAAGATACCGTGGTGGGCGATCGCCCGGGCCAGCACCCGCCGAATGCGCTCCAGAGACAGGCCCTGGCAGGTGCGCACCACCTCCTCCAGCATGGGCGTGGCGAGGTCGGTGTTGGTGGCGCTGAGCAACTGCTGCACCTCCTGGCGAATGGCGGCGGCATCGGGCAGGGTAAACTCTAGCACCGTCATTGTTTCCCGCAGCTCTTCGGGAATCGTCAGCTGGGCCGACAAAATCACCAGGGTCTTGGGCTGAGCCTTGAGGCCACGGGCCAGGTTGCGCAACTTACGGGAAATCGCAATATCGTCGAGAAACCGGTGAAAATCCCGCAGCACAAACACCGCCGGGGCGCTGGCGGGCAATTTTTCCACCAGCTCAAGGGCTTGGAGGGGGCTGCGCTTACCAAACCCCGCATCGTTGAGGTTGCCCTGGTAGCCGTCAACAAAGTCCCAGGTGTAGAGGGCGCGGTTGCCCTGGGCCGTCGCACAGGCCGCGATATTGACCTCGGCCCGCTCTTCTTCGGTGGTGGCAATGTAGATAATCGGGTAGCGGGCCCGAATCAGCAGGCCCAATTCGTCGGTAAAGCTCATATCAGAACGACTAAGACGGCAACAGCAACTTCACCAAAAATGCAGCCGCATTGATAATCAGGGCCACGGTGGCGGAAATCAGCAGAGCAAAGGCCAGTTGCACCACCCAGCGCATACCTTGCTCGTCGGTGGTTAGGGGTTCGTTAAAGCGCCCAATGTCATCGGTCAGTTTATCAATGGCCTCGGCATTTTGTTGCACCGTTTGAGTGGTTTTGTCGACCAGGGCCTCAGCCTCAATGCGGTCTAAACGGTCGTTGCTAGCGGTCATAGGGCATGGCGGTTCTACAAAGGTATTATGACCGATCGCTGATAACGTTCATGAGCGGGTCTATTCCAGCCGAATAGTGCGATCGTTCAATGCCGCCCTAGCCCTCTGGCAGTTGCAGCTTGGTCAGGGCCGACCAGCGGCGGTCTAGGATCTCTGCCTTAGCCCCACGCCCCTCGTGCAGCTCAATGCCAGGGCAGTCTTCGTCACAGATCTGGGGCTGGGGTAGGGCGAGGCAGATCTGTTCATAGATCCAGGTGTCGGGATAGAAATAGCCGTTGGGGGGCAGGGTTTCGACTAGGTCATCGACGGCGATTTCCCGCTCTAGGGGCAGGGTGGCGGGGTCGGGCTCATGCTCTAACCAGATCAGCTCTTGGGTGGCAACTACCACGCGGTGATTGTAGGCTTGCAGGCAGCGATCGCAGGTCAGCGTCACAATGGTTTCGGCCCGGCCCTTGACCTCCAGGTAGGTGCCCTGATGGGTAATCGCTAGCTCGCCGCGCACCGGGGTCAGGGTGTCTAGATCGGCCAGGTGAGTATCCAGAGCAACGGCGAGGGTTTTCTCCGCCCGCTGCATCAGATTGGGTATGTAGACTCGCTCCATCATGGCCACCTCCCAGGCCTCGCACTTGTCATGTAGCGCCCCCGATCAGCCCCCCTAGGGCTCATGGAGGGCCGATCGGGCTACCCCTCGGCATCAGCCGACTGCCCGGCCAGGCAAACCACCAGGCGGCGATCGGGTTCCCGCCCTCGACTAAAGGTCGCCACCCCCGCCTGGGCAGCCAAAAAGTGGTGCATCTGCCGCCGCTCAGCGGAAGACAGCCCCTGCATCTCGTACTCTTCGCCACTGGCTAGCACCCGCTCGGCGGCGGCGATAGCCATGGCCTTGAGTTCCTCCAGGCGCTGGGCTCGGTAGCCCGCCAGTTCAATGGTAAAGGCCTGTTGCTCCTCCTGAGCCTTGCCCAGGTTCAGGGTGGTGTTAGCCAGGTACTGCATCGAGTCCAGTACGGCCCCGCCTTCGCCAATCAGCCCCTGCACCTGTTCGGGCGACAGCGGGGCTTCGGCGATGGTCAACCAGCAGCTTTCCCCCGACTCATCTTCGACCGGGTGGGCGGTGACGGTGGTGGCTAGCCCCTGCATAGCCAGCAGGGTAGTTAACCAGTTAACACCAGCGGTAGCAGCATCGGTGACCATGGGCTACGCCTTTTTCTTCTTGCTACGTCCTGGTTCAAAGGGCAGAACCTCGCGATCGTCTATGGCAGTGGCCTTAGCCTCGGCATCGACGATCTTTTGCAGGTTCTCAGGCAGCGGTTCCCGAGACAGAATAAAGGTTTGCAGGGTCTGGAATATGTTGGCAATCAACATATACATCAGCACCCCAGCGGGCAGCGGAAAGAACAAAAACATGCCGGAGAAGATCAGCGGGGTAAATTTATTCACCGCCGCCTGCTGGGAGTTGTCGGTGGCCGTAGACCCCTGGCCTGAGAGCACCTGGTTGAGATAGAGGCTGGCCCCAAAGCCCAGGATCATGACCAAAATATCCCAGTGGATGGCACCGTCTTCGCCGGTGACGCCGACCCGACCCAGGGCCTCAATAAAGAGAAAGCCTTTGTTGGTGGCCAAGCCCGGAGCCTGCACCCGCACGGTGGCTTCCCCCGGCGATAGGGCGGTCAGGTTGCCCGCGTCGTCTACCGCCACCACGGTCTCGCCCTTGATTACCTCCCAGCGTGGCTGGAAGCTGGTGGGATCGTCGTTGTACTCAGCCGCGAGGGACTCAATGGTTTGGCCGTCGGGGGTCTGAAGTCGCACGTCGGTCTTTTCGCCCACGATCAGCTTGCTACCGCCAGGAATGACCGCAGAAATCGGAAAGTGAGACCCGTCAGACACGTAGATCGCCTTGGGGGGCGTGCTAAAGATCTGGGGCTGAATTTGCTCGATTTGCTCCTGGGGAAAGACCTGAACATTAACGTCGTAGTTGATGTCGGAGAACGGCGACCCCCGCAGGGTGGCAAACAGGGCAAAGAGAATCGGCATTTGCAACAGCACTGGAAAACAACCCGCCAGTGGGTTGCCAAACTCTTTGTAGACCAGCCCCATTTCCTCTTGCAGCTTGGTGGGGTTGTCTTTGTAGCGCTCTTGGATTTCTTTGACCCGCTTTTGCATGAGGGGCTGAGCCACTTTCATGCGTCGCATGTTACGGATAGAACCCGCGTTGAGGGGGTAGAGGGCAACCCGAATCACCAGGGTAAGGGCCACAATGGCTAATCCGTAGCTGGGCGCGATCCCGTAGAAAAAATCTAGGATCGGCAACATGATGTTGTTTGTCAGAAAGCTAATTCCAAAATCCATGGGCACCAGAACCCTGCTACAGGGGATACGACGTTAACTGCTCAGTTACTTAATCTACCCCATCGCCGGAGAAGCAGGCCGCCCTAGCCGGTTGGGTTTGCCGTAGTTAGCTCTTGCCAAGGGCCCCACTGACGACCTGAGCCGGGGGGGATATCCGCTCGTTGATGTACTCGTACACCTCCCGAAACCGGGGCATAGAGCGCAATTCTAAGCGGCTGCCGTCCTTGAGGGTCACGACCATGTCGCCCCAAAGCCCTAGCCCTCGAGGCACTGTGACAATTTTAGTAATTTCAGAATAAATAATGTCGCTGCGATCGCGTCCCATCCAGCCACCCGTCACCGAAATGCGCCGGTTGGTGATCCGGTAGCGCAGCCACAGGGCTCGGGTAATGGCCCCGACGGAGAGCGGTATACAAATCACCGTGAACCCGAGGAGAAGGTTGAAAATGAGATCGCCGATGTGGGGGCCACCCTCGTAAAATACATCCTCACGAATGCCCATAGAGAACCTCTAGCTTGGTGAACAACTGCTCTAATTCTCGCAAAAATTCACCATAATCGCACTGAGTTGCCTCAGGTCGTAGGTTGATGACCACCCACAGGTGCGGGGAAAGCCGGGGCAAGAGCACCCGCAGGGCGGCGCGCACCTGGCGCTTAAGACGATTGCGCACCACCGCCCGCTTGTGCACCTTTTGACTCACGACAATGCCAATGCGGGGGCTCGCCGGGGCCTCTAGGGGCTCGCCAGGGCTGAGCGAGGGAGCGGGGGGCGACCAGGTGCGCACCACCAAATGGGCCGAGACCGACTTGCGGCCCTGCCGATAGACCTGGGAAAACTCCCGCGATCGCCGCAGTCGACTGTGTTTGGGTAGCACTGTCTGCCCCTGACCTACAACAACGACCCTGGGGCTAAGCTTAGCCCCAGGGTCGTTGATAACCCCTCTGCCCAGGTAGCCTGGGCCTGCACCGCCAACTAGACGGCGAGTCTAGCCCGGCCCTTGCGGCGACGGGCTTTAATCACTTCCTGACCCGTATAGGAGCGCATACGGGCGCGGAACCCGGAGGTTCGCTTTTGCTTTCGGTTGGTGCCCTCTAGGGTGCGCTTGCTCATGGCTTAGCCTCTTTGCCTGTTTCTGCTAAAAAGTCACGGTCTCCTATAGTAGCACCAACGGCTCATTATCTATTGATCCTGAGGAGAATCCGCTGATAATTCCAGGGGCCACGTACCCACGTACTGGTCAATTACGTCACCCTGGTACATCATTCTCAGGTTGAAGTATTGATAGCCGTAGCGGCGGGGGTTGCGCACGTCCGAGAACACCACCACCAGGTTGGTATTGGCCGGAATCGGCTCGGCGGGAATGATTTCGAGGCGATTTTCGTCCTCAATCCAGTCGATAGCCTTGATGGGAATCACATCGTTGCCGCGCCATTCGCCGCTGCGCAGCTCAATTTTGTCGGGGTTAAACCGTCCACCCAGCTCGGTGTAGGCCTCGGGGTAGTCAATTTCCAGGGCAATCACATCCCGGGGCAGCTTAGTGCGCTGCACGTTGAGGTAGTAGCGGCTGTTGTCGCTAAAGGGGTAGTTAAAGTCGATGGTGTAGGAAAGCCGGTATTCGGCATCGACGTTGCCAAAAATAGTGAGCCCACTTTGGGCCTGGGTAGGCTGGGGCTGGGCAATGCTCAAGCCTACCGCGGCTGAGACGGCCGCTAGGCCCAAGACCGCCAGCTTGAGAGATTGCTTGAGAGCTGTCATAGGTTTACTCCAGTAAAACATGCCGGGCTAGGCCGCTGAGGGCACCAGTCAACCGGTTTAAGACCAACAAATACCTTAACCGTTAGGGGTACCCATGGCGGGCCTAGTCTGTGCCAGTGCCACAACCGGGCTGCTTAATCCCTAGGAAATTTCTAGGAAAGAAGATCCCGGTTTTAACCCAGCGACCGTAGCCGCTGTAGGGTGGGCACTGCCCACCATTTGGGAAACTATTTTCCAGAAGTCACCTTAGGATTAGACATCGCCTAGGTTAGCCAGATTCTAGCACCTCGCCCCGGCCCCTTTGTCCCCAGGGCTCTACTCACCATCGTCATCAATAATGGCGTTGCGATCTAACAGCAGCAGCGTGCGCAGCTGATCGGTGTCAAACTCCGTCAGCCAGCCTTCCCCGGCGCTCACCACCTGCTCAGAGAGAGCCTTTTTGCTCTCAATCATCTCGTGGATGCGCTCTTCGAGGGTGCCGGTGGAGACAAACTTGTGCACCTGCACATTGCGGGTTTGGCCGATGCGAAAGGCACGGTCGGTGGCCTGGTTTTCGATCGCCGGGTTCCACCAGCGATCGTAGTGGAAGACATGGTTGGCCCTAGTAAGGTTAAGCCCTACCCCCCCCGCTTTCAGGGAGAGAATGAACAGCCGAGGGGCGGCGGGGTCATGTTGAAAGCGATCGACCATGGCTTCCCGCTGGGTTTTAGTTGTACTGCCGTAGAGAAAGAGGGCCTCCTGGCCCAGATAGGACTGCAGGTGCCGCTGGAGCAGCTTGCCCCACTCGGCGAACTGGGTAAAGATCAGGGCGCGATCGCCCTCGGCAATCAGCTCTTCGAGCATTTCGTCGAGCCGCTGGAGCTTGCCCGATCGCCCCTTCAGCCCCAGACTGGGCTCCTTCAAAAACTGGGCTGGATGATTGCAGATTTGCTTGAGCTTGGTCAGCAGCGCCAGAATCTGCCCCTTACGCTGCACCCCGGTGGCGTCGTCCAGGGTCTCTAGGGCTTGATCCACAGTCTGCTGGTAGAGGTTGGCCTGCTCCGCCGACAGGCCGCAGAAGACGGTCATTTCCTGCTTTTCGGGCAGATCTTGAATGATGGTGCGATCGGTCTTAAGCCGCCGCAGAATAAAGGGCTGCACCAGACCCTTCAGCGCCCTCAGGGAGGCCGTATCGCCGTAGCGCTCGATGGGGGTGGCAAAGCGGCGCTGGAAGAAGTTCTTGGGCCCCAGATAGCCGGGGTTGAGAAAGTCCATGATCGACCAAAGTTCCCCCAGGCGGTTTTCCACCGGGGTGCCAGTGAGGGCCACTCGAAACTGAGCGTCGATCTGCCGGGCCGCCCTAGACTGCTTGGCGTCAGAATTTTTGATATTTTGGGCTTCATCCAGCACCAGGCACTGCCAGTTGACCTGCTGCAGGGGCTTTAGATCCCGGTAGATCAGCGCGTAGCTGGTGATCACCAAGTGGGTGCCCTGCACCGCTTTGGCCAGGGCGCTGCCCCGGGGTCTGCGATCGCCGTGGTGCAGCAGGGTTTTGAGCTCGGGGGCAAATCGCTTGACCTCCTTTTCCCAGTTGCCCAGCACCGAGGTGGGGCACACCAGCAGCACGGGCTGCTCGAGCCAGCCGTTGTCCTGCAGGTAGAGCAAGAAGGCAATCAACTGAATGGTTTTGCCCAGACCCATGTCGTCGGCCAAGCATGCCCCCAGCCCCCACTGTTCTAAGAAGGCCAGCCACGAAACTCCCCGCGCCTGGTAGGGCCGCAGTTGTCCCTTAAAGCCGCTGGGGGCCTCCATCTCGGCCAGGGTTTGGTTGCCGGTGGTCAGGGTTTCAATCAGGGTTTGCAGCGCCCCCGAGGCCTCAAAGCTCACCACCGGCAGCTTATCGATCATCTGGGTATCGCCGGTGCTAATCCGCAGGGCATCTTCCACGGACAGGGGGGTGGCGGTTTTTTGCCCCGCCAAAAACTGCCGTGCCGCTTTGACATCCTGGGGTTTGAGCTCGACCCAGCGCCCATTAATTTCGACCAGCGGTGAACCCTGGTTGATCAGGCGTTCAAACTCCTCGGCGGACAGGGTCTCCCCAGCGATCGACAGCTCCCAGCGAAAGTTCAGCAGACTCTTCAACCCCAGCCGCTGCCGGGCCTTTTGGGGCGGCACCTCGGCCTGCACCTTCAGCCCCAGGCGGCCACTGCCGGCTTCGGCGGTTTGGGCCAGCCCCGGGGGCAGGGCTACTTCCACCCCGTTGTCTTGGAGTTGCCAGGCCGATGCCTTGATGAACTGGTAGGCCTGAATGGGGTCGAGGTCACAGTGGGTGGGGTGCTGCTGGCGCAGGCTGTCGCGGATGGGGTCGTAGAGTCGGGCGGCTCGCCCCAGCCCCGCCAGTAGCGTCTCCTGGGGCGCATTGAGCATCGCCCCCTGGTGGTGCAGCTCGGCCACCGGATGCTGCCAGATCAGGGCGGCCCCCAGGTGCCAGTCGGGGTTGGCGGCGGACTGGAGCTGGTACTGGAGCTGCCAGGGTAAGTCGAGGGTTGCGGGGGGCTCCAGCACCAGCCGCAGGCGAAACTGGGTCGCCGGATCATCGGCTAGGGTCTGGAGCGGGGTGGTCCAGGTGGTGAGTGCCTCCTGCAGCCGAGCGGCGGAAACCGCGCTGGCTTCTAGGGTGCCCACCGGCTGGCTCAGCGCCTGGAGCCAGGGCTGGAGGGGAAGCTCCTTGCCCAAGGCGACTAAGCCGTTGGCGGGTTGCGCCTGGGCCACCTGGCGCACCTGGCAATCGATCAGGGCGGCCAAGCAGGTCAGCAGCAAGGGCTGCGGGTCGAGCAGGGGAAACCCGCAGCCCAAAGGCAGGCCAGCCTTGGTCGAGGGGGGCAGATGGGTGCGACTAATCGGAGGCATCGCCAAGGAAAAATACCGCAGCCGCTCTTGGTCGGGAGCGCTGTCGAGGAGGGGTTGCCAGTCTGCGGCCAGGGTTTGGCTGGTGAGTTCCAGATGGGGCAAAAACTTCCCCCGAGCCAATAGGTTCAGCCCCCAGCGGGCGATGTGACCCCAGTAGCGCAGGTCATCCCCCAGCTCGCCAGGGCCGGTCAGGGTGTGTTGCCCCAGGGGCAGCGCCAGCAAAATGGGCAGAAAATCGGCCATGCCCAGGTACCATCCCTGGACCCGCCAGGGATGGAGCACGGTCGTAGAGTCGAGTCCAGAGTCAGGCCCAGAGTTCGGCCCAGAGTCCGGCTGGACATCGACCGGGGCAGAATGCACGGGCACCAGCGCCGAGGCGATCAGTTGAGCCGGTAGCGACAGCGGCAGCTCGCCCCAGACTGGGCCAGCCGCACCCAATTTTGTCGCCCGCGATGCCCCCGAGGCTCCGGTCTTGGCCCCCCGCCGACCACTGCCCTTCGCCGCCCCATTGCTCGCCCCATTGCTCGCCGCCACCTCAGTCAACGCGGCTGGAAAGGGGCTCCCGGTCGCCGTGGCCGTCCGGCCTAGGAGCTGTTTTTGCAGTCCCGTCAGCACTTGGGCCAAGTCGGTCTGGGCCAGGGCGTAGGGATGGAGATGCAGGCCTTGCCAGGGATCGAGTCCCTCTGGGGGAAGCGGCTGCCAGGCCTCAGCCCAGAGAAAAAACTGCTGCGCCTGGGGCACCCAACTGACGTGTAGTATTGCCATTGACCAGTATCTACGACTCGCTCAAAACATAGACAGCCTGGGGAGCCGGTCGAGCAAACCTTGCCATATCCCACAGCCGTCGCCCTCGTCGAGGCACCAGTCGGTAGGCCCATCCCCAACGTGCTTGTCTCACCGCTGCCCTTGGTGTGCAGAAAACCTGCTTAATCTGCCTATCTTAACCCTCTCCGGTCAGCCCTGGCTGGGTATTCTCCAAACCCTTAGGCATAGGCCATGATCACTGGCGTGTGGTCGCTGGGCTTCTCCCAGCGCCGGGGTTCGAGGTCAATGGTGCAGCTGAGGGCGCGATCGCCCAACCCCGCCGACAGGTAGTGGTGGTCGATGCGCCAGCCCAGGTTGCGCTGAAACGCGGCGGTGCGATAGTCCCACCAGCTAAAATGACCGCCTTCATCATTAAACAGGCGAAACCCATCCGTTAGCCCTACGGCCATGACTGCTCGCAGGGCCTCGCGCTCAGTCGGAGAAGACATGATGTGCTTTTCTTTGCCCTCGGGGTTGTAGATGTCTTTGTCGTCGAGGGCGATGTTGAAGTCACCACAGACGTTGAGGTTGGGATAGTCCACCAACAGGGCCGCTAAGTACTCCTTAAGGCAAGTCAACCAGCGTAGTTTGTACGCGTACTTGTCGCTGCCGATGGCGCTGCCGTTGGGCACGTAGAGGTTGACGATATAAATGTCTCCCCAGAGCCCGGCGATCACTCGCTTTTGGTCATCTAGGTCGCCCACGCGATCCTCTCCCAACACCGGGGTAAAGCCACACTGCACGGCCTCAAGGGGCTGACGGCTCAGCAGTGCCACCCCGTTGTAGGATTTTTGCCCATGGACATAGGCGGTATAGCCCAAGGCCTCAAAGGCGGCCAAGGGAAAATCGTCGTTGACCACCTTGGTTTCTTGCAGGCACAGCACATCGACGGGGTTAGTTTGCAGCCACTGGGTCGCATGGTCAAGGCGCGATCGAACAGAGTTGACGTTCCAGGTGGCAACTTGCATAGATGGGGTTAGGCTAAGTGAAACGGGTTGTTCTAGCTTAAGGCCTAACGGATCGCGCCTATGCCCCCAGACTCTCCCCTGGAGGGAAACGCCCTCGTCAAAGAGGTGTGCCGCCGCATTCGGCTGGCGCGCAGCTACTGGGATGCCCACAACAACGCCGCCTGCCGGGGTGAGCGAGAAAAGGCCTTGGCCCTCTACAACACCCTCACTAAGGAACAAAAAGACCAGATTCCCCAAACCCTGCGGGTGTGGCTGCGCTACCGCAGCGAGAAGTATTTTGGCGCTCACCAAACACCGCCCAGGAGTAAACGGCGATCTGCGAAGGGACGCAAGCCCTAGGATCGACTGTTTTTGGTAAGATACTAACCAGGTGTCTTACGGGGAATTAGCTCAGTTGGTAGAGTGCTGCGTTGGCGCAGCCTGGCCGTTGGCCAATCGCACCGCCGCGGTGCCCAGGGGGAATTAGCTCAGTTGGTAGAGTGCTGCGATCGCACCGCAGAGGTCAGGGGTTCGAATCC
>JAIXUR010000056.1 GCA_027483425.1 Cyanobacteriota bacterium
GTGACTGAGGCGATGCCCCAGGAGACTGTAGTGGCTACTCTGGATAAGCTACTGGCGGCTCGCCTGGTGGTGGCCCAGGCAGTGCTGCCGGGCCTCGATGGCGACCCATCTACGCCCGATCGCGACCTCGCTGCGATCGGGGTGCCGGGGTGGTCGTCCGGCCCTGGGCGAGGGGACGGTACGGCCTTGGTGACCGGTGCCCTGACGGTGGCTAGCCTGCCTGAGCTCCCAGATACGCCCTACTTTGACATTGCCCACGAAGCTCTCATTCGGAATTGGCCCTTGCTTCAGCGGTGGCTCCAAAGCCACGGGCCTTGGATGAAGCAGCAGCGAGCTATTGAGATGGCTGCCCAGGGTTGGCACCCGCAGCAGCCCAATCATCCCGATTGTTTTTTAACGCAAACCCGCCTGGGTGAAGCCAAACTGTTTCAGCAAGCCCACCCCGAACACCTGTCGCTCCAGGCCAGTCGCTACCTGAGCGCCTGCGATCGCCACAATCGGCGCTGTTCTCGTCAGCGTTACCTGGTGGGGCTGCTGATTCCGCTCAGCATGGCCACGGGTATGCTGACCTCCTATAGCCACAGCTACCTGACCCAGGCCGAACCAGGCCAGGCTCGGGGGCAGGTAGCTCCAGCTAGGGCGGCGGTGGCCAGTCCCACGGTGCCGTCCTTTGAGCTAGTGGCCCCTACTCCCCCGCCGCTGGACAGTGCTGCTCCAACCCTGGGATCGCCTCGGGCTGGCATGGTGGGGACGGGTGTGTTGAACCTGGCCCCAGGCTCCAGGCGGACGACGGCGTCCCAGCCCCAGCGACTGACCGCCCCAGCACTCCAAGGGGCTCTGGCCCAAGCAGCCCAGGGGCTAAAGCCCCTGGCTGCCACCGCTAACGCCCTACCGCCTACCCAGGTAGCTGGCGCGCCCCTCCCGGCTGCGGCACCCCCCCTGGCTGCGGCACCCCCCTTGGCTGCGGCAACTACTCCGGCCAGATCTCTATCCCCTGGCCCCTCGACTTCCCAGTCGTTGCCCCCGGCCAACCACGTGGTCAGGCTAGAGTCGTCGTGGATATCGCCCGACGACCCATCGGTGGTGATGCAAATCTGGTGTACCTACAACGAGGCCGAGCCGGTATGTTTTACCTCTACCGCCGCCCGCAGCGACTAGCCGTGACCTTCGCCCAGGGCAAAGAAGGCTATGCTAGGGGGCGTGGCTTGAGCGATGGAGCGGGGCATGCAAATACTGTCGGTGGCGCTGCAAAATTTTAAGACCCACCGCGATCGCTACTTTGAGTTTCAGCCGGGCACCAACGCCATCTGCGGCGAGAATGGAGCTGGCAAAACCAGCATTTTAGAGGCGATCGCCTGGGTGCTCTTCAACTACCAGGGTGACTACGCCAAAGAAGACCTGATTCGCAACGGCAGCGGCAGTGCCCAGGTGACCGTTGCGTTTACCTCCAACTACGATGGCCGCACTTACCAGGTACAGCGCTGCACCCAGCGGGGCTACGCCATCTTTGACCCCCAGCTCAACGAGCGCCTGTCCTATAGCCGCATTAAGGACGAAGTTTTGCCCTGGCTGCGCCAGCACCTAGGGGTAGGCCCCACGACCAATCTGGCCCAGCTCTTTGCCCGCACCCTGGGGGTGCCCCAGGGCACCTTTACGGCCGATTTTTTGCAGCCCGCCGAGCACCGTAAAACAGTCTTTGACGCCATTCTTAAGGTCGAAGACTACAAACTGGCCTTTAAGCAGATGAATTCTCTCCGGCGCTACGCCGAAGATCAGGTCGAGGCCACCAAGGGGCAAATCGCCCAATACGAAGACTCCCTCGCCACCTGGGATGACCTACGCCAGCGCCAGCAGACTCTGCAGCAGGCGATCGCGACCAGCGAACAGCGGCTCCAGGAGCTGACCGTCACCCTGACCCAGCTGCAGGCCCAGCGCAGCGCCGTCAATGCCCAGGCCCAGCAGGTGCAAACCCTGGCGAACCGCTGCCAGGGGCTGATGCACCAGCGAGAGGCCAAGCAGGCGGGGTTAACCCGACTGCAGCAGTCCGCCAGCCAGGCCGAGCAAGCCATTGCCCTGTGCCAGGCTAACCGAGCGGCCTACGAGGGCTACCAGGCGGCCGAGCAGGCGTTACAGAGCTTGGGCAACGAGCAGCAGCAGCGGCAGCGCCTGCAGGCTGAGCTCCAAGCTCTGCAAGCCGCCCAGGGGCAAAAGCAGATTGAGCTGGCCCGGTGGCAAACCCAGCTCGAATCCTTTGCAACTACCGAGCGGGAGCTGGCCCAGCTGCAACCCCAGATTGGCACCCAGGTGACCCTAGAGGCCCAGCGCCAGGAGCTGCAACAGCATCTTGATCAGCTCCAGCAGTGGCAGCGGCAGATACATCAGGGGCAAGCCCAGCTCGAGCAACTCGTCAGCCAGCAGGCCCAGGTGACCCAAACCCGCGATCGCCTGGTGGGGTTGCAGCCCCAGGTCGACGAGATTTTGACCCTCGAAGACCACCGCGATCGCCTACAGCAGCAGCTGAGTCGGATCGCCGCCGCCCGCCAGTTTGAGGCCGAAATTAGCACCCTGGTGGCCGCTAGCCAAAGCCAGGGCCAGGCCCAACAGGCCGAAATTGCAGCCGTGCTCACGGATCTGGCCGCCCTGGCCACCAGCCTACCGTTGCTGTCGGGGCAGACCCTAGACCGGCTCCAGCGGGCGCTCCAAGACACCGCTGCGCTGCACGAGTCCTTAGTGGCGGCGCTGGAAGCGATTCTCCACGACCTGGCCGACCAAACCGATGAAACAGCGCTCAAGAAAGCCCTCAAAACCGTAGAAAACAGCCTCAAACAGCGCTATGGCTGGCGGGCTGAGCTGAACCAGCTCAGCGATATCACCGCCCGTCTAGGGGAACTTCAGCAGACCCACGCTGGGCTCACCGCCCAGCTAGAGAGCCTCAGCCAGCCGATCGCCCAGCAGGCCAAGACAACCGCCGCCCTAGCTGACCTCGATCGCCAGCTTGAGGCCCTCGGTCGCCCGCGAGAAAAAAGCCAGATTCTAGAGCGTACCCTCCAAGATAAAGCGCGGGTAGAGCAGACCCACCAGTCCCTGACGGCGGCCCTGGGGGAGCTAGACCCACCGCTGAGGGCACTGGTTCAGCAGCTAGAGTCCTTTGCCGATCTAGACCAACGGCTGACCCTGGTGCAGGGCGATCGCGCCCAGTACCAGAGCGGCTACAGCCTGTATTTACAACATCAGCAGTTGGCGAACCAGCATGGATCGCTCCAGGCCGAGCTGGCCACGGCCCAAACCGAACTGGCCCAGATCCAGGCCCAGCAGGTCGAAGCCGACCAAGCCTATCAAACGGCCCTGGCCAGTTTCGACCCAGCGGCGGCGGCCACCCTCGAAGCCACCTACGGCACCGTCAAGTCTGAGGCGGATCAGTTGGCGGGTAGCCTACCCCAGCAGCAGCAGCGCCTAGCCGACCTCAACCAGCAGATCACGGGGCTAGAAGCCATTGCCCAACGCCGCGATCGCGCTCAGCAGCAGCTCCAGGCCCAGGAAAAGGCCAGGCGGTTCATCAATTTTGCTCGCAAAGCCTACAACGAAGCTGGTCCACGCATTACCGAGCAGTACGTGCGCAGCGTCTCCCAGCAGGCCGATCGACTGTTTCGCGACCTGCTTAACCGCCCCAACGTAGCCCTGCAATGGACGCGAGACTACGAAATTTTGGTGCAGGATGGGCCGAACCAGCGACGGTTTATCAATCTCTCAGGGGGGGAGCAAATGTGTGCAGCCCTGGCGGTGCGGCTGGCGCTCCTCAAGGTACTCGCTGACGTAGATATAGCCTTCTTCGACGAGCCCACCACCAATATGGATCGCCCTCGCCGCCAGGGGTTGGCTGAAGCCATTGGCCGAATTAAGACGTTTCAGCAATTATTTGTGATTAGCCACGACGACACCTTCGAGCAGTTAACCGAAAACGTCATCATGGTGGAGCGAGAGCCGAGCTAGACCACCGGCCACCCGCGAGGAAAGCGATCAGCTCCAAAAAACAACCGCCCCTTGACAGGGGCGGTTGAAACGATCAAATCCTAGCGGAGAGACTCTGGAATTTGATTTTGGGTGGCCTTCGGCCGGGTTGCCTACTGGCCAGAAATGACTTGGCTAGAAAAGGCATCGCCACTGTAGGCCGGAACCCGATCAGCGAAGTCGGTGGCTTGACCGGTCACAGACTTGGCCAACTGGTCGAAGGAGTCAGAGCGCCAGTTGCGCTCGTGGATGGGCTTGGTCTGCTCACCCCGGAAGTAAGCCTGGGTACCAATCAGGGCTGCAGCCACCCAACCCACCACAAATAGAGAAATAAGTAGAGCAATCATCAGCGAACCTCCAGTTCAGAACTATGTCAGCCGCAAAGCGCGTTGCCAAGAAGAACTCATCTAGACCTAACGCCAACGCCCTTCGCCTATGTAAACCAATGTAAATCAAATGTAACGAAATGTCAAATTAACTTGTTACATTTGGCGAGAGGGTGATAAATACTTGCCTTCTCAGGCCGTACTGCTTGATTTGCCCGCCATGGGGATGGACTGGCGCTGGGGAATTAGTGCGGGGCTACGGCGGAGTGGCCAAACAGCAGCAGCGACAGAAAAAAATCAACGACAAAGAGCCCGACCCAGGTCGTCACAACCGCCGAGGTAGCGGCCCGGCCCACCGAACGACTACAGGTGGTAGTCAACCCCCAGGTACAACCCGCTAGGGCGACGATGGCTCCAAATAAGACCGATTTAACCAGTACGGCCATCAGGTCGCTGAGCACCATCAGCGATCGCACGGAGTCTAAAAACTGACCGACCGGCATCTCGTAAAAATAGGAGGCCACCCCCGCCCCGCCCACAATGCCCAGGCTGAGCCCCAGCACCGTCAGCACCGGCAGCATGACACAGCAGGCTACCACCCGGGGCACCACCAGGTAATCCACCGGGTCGGTGCGCAACACTTTGAGGGCATCGATCTGATCAGTTACCTTCATGCAGCCAATTTCGGCGGCGTAGGCAGTGCCCACCTGCCCGGCCATAATCGCGGCGGTTAGAATGGGCGCCAGCTCGCGGCAAAACGCCATGGCAAAGGCACCCCCCAGGGCGTGCATGGCCCCAAAGCGATCGAGTTCGCGAGCGGTTTGCAGGGCAAAGATCATGCCGGCAAACAAATTGGTCATCAACACGGGTGCGAGGGTCATCGGCCCGGCTGCCACCATTTGTTCAACGGTGCGCTGGTGATTGACCCCGCCCCGCAAAATCCGCATCAGCACCTGACCACCCAAAAAGCAGGCCATCACAATATGGTAAGCGCAGGATTTCGGCCGCATCGCGATCTCAGGTCCGAGGTCAGACGGGTGGTCACAGTCTGCTGGGTCAGAGTCTGATCGGCGGAGAGGAGTCCGGATGGCTTTACCGTAAGCCTTAACCATAAAAAACCTCGTGAGGTGGTCGGGCCAGCACTGATGGCTAGGCTTAGTTTGCCCTTAACTATCTAAGGAAGACGTAAGAATATTTGATCTGTCATGGGACTGAACCCATCACGACCCGTCGCGCTACAGGGCCTGGTGGGTGTCCAAAGCCACTTCCGGAGACCGGTTGAGGCCCAAGCGCTGACGCCTTCTACGGATCAGTCTGAAGGCCTGCTGTAATCAATTGTTCCTCGCCTCAGACCAATGTACAGAGTCCCGCTGAGAGTTAAGTCTTTCTCGGGACACTTTTCTGATTTCTGGGTGCTCAATCGGTGGGGACAAGCCGGTAGGAGCCCAGAAATAGTACGAAATTAGTACAAAATCCTGGATTGTATGGTACACTTGTACCAAGACTCCAGAACTGCTTCCCTAGGGGGAGTTTGCAGAAGCCAAGCCTTGCTTTGCGGGTTGATGGAGCAGGGGTTTGGGGTTTGGGGTTGAATTTTATATTTACTGTCCACTGGGGTATTGCGCGATGGATTTGCAGAGTATTAAAACCAAGCTCGTTCATACCGTCAACGCTCTTGGCCAAAGCGATGCCAATGTTCAGGTTGATTGGGGGGGCGAACCCCAGCGATCACAATCGGCGGCTGGTCCTCGCCCAGGGGTAGACTTTTCAGCGGCTGTGGATGCCTTGCAGTGGCGTTCGGGGCCCTATTCCCCGGCTCCATCGGCTCCTCCCGTATCCCCTGAGATGCACCTGAAGCGGCTAAACGCGATGGCTGGCAAAATTAACCATTTGTCGGCGGAGCAAGAACGCGCGATCGCTGAAATGCAGGCCATTCAGGCCCATCTCTCCCGGCTTCAGCCCCGGTTGAATGGTCAGGGGCTACCCCTGGCTTCCCCGTCCTTAGACGTTAAGCGGGCGGCCATTGCCTCTGCAGAGGTAGACAGCCAGGGCAATATCTTGCTGTCCTACCGCACGGTGAATCCGTCCCAGGGCCCCCAGTCGGTTGCTCACCCCAGGCCAAACTCTGAGGCCGCCGATTTGGCCGCCCATCTGCGTGCCACCTATGGTTCTGCCGCAGCGGTGCCGGGTGGTTGGCGAGCCCTCGCCGCCGACGTCTTGGCGGTGGGGCAAGAGCCTGCTCAACTGGTTGCCCGACTGGGTCAGGCAACTTGGGAAATGGCCCAAGGCCTGACCCGCTTTGCGCTCTCGGGGGCTACCCAGCCCCCCGGTGCGCCGCCCCGCCCTAGGGGGAGTTCCCCGGCCTTGGCAAGACCATCCCTGTCTGGGGTCGATGCTGTGCTGTGGTTTGGCGGTGGTGTGATTGGGCGGGTAGCGTTGAATTTACTGTTGGCGGCTTTCCCGGCCCTGTGGTCGGTGGCGGTGGCGGCCATTACTGCGGTGACAGCCTATGCCCTCTACCGGGCCACCCTGGCCCCCAAGCTTGCCTTTGGCCCAGCGATTCGAGTGTTTTTGCTGGTGGTGGGGCTGGTGGTGGGCGGTCAGCTTTAGGCTGGCCGCCCACCACCAGCCAGATAGCGTCCCAGGGTTGGCTATGGCGGCGGCTCCTGCCCTCAGCTATCTGGCCAGCACTATAGGTTTAGAAGGAGGTCGGTCATGGTTTCAACCCATCAGTCTGGGAGCGGAGTAGCCCTAGCTACGATCAAAACGGTGATGGCCGGAGGAATCCTGTTGGCCATTGGGCTGCTGGCCATCGATGGCCAGGGGGTGCGTCGCTGGCTTGCGGCGGCCCGGCCCAAGACCTCCGAGGGCTGCGAAAAAATCGTGCAAAGCAACGCCCAGCTGAGCCGTGAACAGTTGGCTAAGCTGCTGGCCGTACCCGAACGCGACCCCAAGCAGACCGTTCGCGCCATTGTGGCTGAGCCCTACTGTAGTTTGCCTCAGCTCCAGGTGCGATCGGGGGTAACGTCTGAGCGGGAGGCTTACCCCATGGCCTGGGACCCCTCCGTTCAGCTGGTGATTCTCTACGAAAATGACGAGTACGCTGGCTATCGCTTTCGGTTTCAGTAATGCCCTATGGGTGAGCGATCGCACTACTCTCCCAGCGCTGTCCGTTGGAGCCCGCAGTTCCATCTAGGGTGGTGGTTTTGGGGGCTGCTGGGGCTGCTGGTTGGCCTAGGGGGGTGCCGCGATCTGTTACCCGTGGTGCCCCGGCAGATCGTGCTGAAGCAGACCTGGGAAATCGAGTCGGGCGATCGCGTCGCCGGACAAGTGGTGACGGGCGGCCTAGGAGATATTTCGGTGCAGTTGCGGGGGATTCGCCTGCGGGCTCCTTTTTCCGGCCAGGTGGAGCTGGCGTCCCAGGGGTTTCACTGCATTTATTTTTCGACTCCGGAGGTGCCCGCCTATCTGTTCCGCTACTGCGGCGTGCGGCAGCCTCGCCTGGGGTCGGTGGAGGCGGGAGCGGTCATAGGGCGCGGGCAAATTATTCACTTTGCCACCCTGCGTCGCCAGCCCGATGGGGCCTGGGCCATTGTTGAACCCTCCGATCGCGTCCTGGAACAATCGCTCAATCAGCCGTCACCGGCCCTCAGGTTTTAGCTCCCGATGTTGATGATCTATTCCCTGGTTACCCCATGAAGCCTACCCCCGCCCTGCTGGCCGCCAGTTCGCTGCTGACCCTGCTCAGTCCCTCTACGGTGCATGCTGACATCGGGCCTGCCGCAGACGGCATTCTGAACTTTGATCTACCGGAGCCCCAGCGGATCGCAAGCACCCATGACCTGGGGGTAACCGCGATCGCCCCTGAAATCGTCCCAGCGTCAGACCCTGTGAACCAGCCGTTGCCCATTCCGGCCCGAGCCGCCAATCCGCCCATGCGGTATCACTCGCCCCAGCAGTTGCCCGCTGGCGTCTATCGGCGCGGGGTAGCAGTCGCTCTCAACGAGGGTACCTCCGCCACGGCCTTGCTACCGCCCGCCCCACCCTTGCCCACGACCTCGGGGATGGTGGCAGCGGCCTTACCGACAGTGGCCCCTGCCGCCGCGCCGCAGGCCGCAGGCTCTGGGGCCCAGGTGTCTGAGATGTTAGATTTTGCCCTGGAGCCCTCTGCCGCTGTGGCCCTGGCCCGAGCCAAATTGGCAGCATCTCCCTTGGCTAACCCCTTGCCCAGTCTGTTCGAGGGCAATTCTGACTCCTTGGTGGCCTGGGCCGTCGGCGGCGCCGAGGGCACCCGCACGCCCACCGGAGCCATTAATCCGGCTTATTTTGGCCACACCGACCCTGGCAACCGAGCCTGGAACATGGGCACGTTCTCTTACCAGCACGGAGCGGCAACGCCAGAGGAAGCCGACCAAAAGCAGCTCAAGCGCTTGCAACATCAGGGGGAGGTTCTGCGTCAGCGAGCCCTAGACCAGGGATTGAATCTTACCCTCGAAGAAACGCTCAACGGTCTAGACTTGGCCAACCAGTCGCCCCTAGCGGCCATTGGGCGCGTGGGCTACATCGAGCGTCTAGCCGAGGCCAAGGCCAATGGCCACGAAGGGGCTGAGGCCATTGTGATCGCCCGCACCCGTGCCTATATCAACCCCAAAACAGGGCGCTGGAAC
>JAIXUR010000422.1 GCA_027483425.1 Cyanobacteriota bacterium
TCGCGTCTTCAATGCCCCCCGCGACCTGGTGTGGCAGGCGTGGACTGTGACCCGGCTCATATCGCCCAGTGGTGGGGGCCGAAGGGCTTTACCACCCGCGTTGACGAAATGGATCTACGCCCCGGTGGCCAAAGCCGCTATGTCATGGTTGGCCCCGACGGCACCGAATACCCCGTCAAAGGCGTGTTTCGCGAAGTGGTTCCCCTCGAACGCATCGTCGCCACCGACGAATTTGATGAGGGTTATGACCGAATTACGGATGTCGATCTGCCCCAGGGCATGGTGACAACAGTACTGTTTGAAGATTTGGGCCATCAAACCAGGCTCACCCTCCAAATTTTGCACCCCACCGCCGAAGATCGTCGCAAGCACGAAGAAATGGGTGTTGTCGCTGGATGGAACTCCACCCTCGACTGTCTGGCAGAGCACCTGTTGAAAGTCTTAGTTTGATTGGCATTAGCCCAAAGCCAACCATCCCCCAACGATCAATCCAAACACTGTGATTAGGAGGTAAATTCCATGACCTATGTTGACGGGTTTGTTCTAGCGGTTCCTACGGCCAATAAGGCTGTGTACAAGCAACATGCGGAGACAGCAGCCCATGTATTTAAAGAGTATGGCGCACTCAAACTAGTGGAGTGCTGGGGCGATGACGTTCCCGAAGGTGAGGTCACGTCATTTCCCTTAGCCGTTAAATGCCAAGCTGATGAGACGGTTTGTTTTTCTTGGATTATTTGGCCCTCACGCCAAATCAGAGACGAGGGCATGAAAAAATTTATGGATGACCCGCGCATGCAGCCTGCATCCAATCCGGAGGCTGAGATGCCGTTTGACGGTAAGCGAATGATCTATGGCGGCTTTGAAATGCTCGTCGACGTATAGCTTGTCCGAGAAATAATTCCAAGATGTTAGGTTGAGTGATTAGGGCAACGGTACTTGGCTGTGGGTGCGATCGCATTGCCATGGAGAAACCATCATTCCTAGCCTAGCCTTGATATGACCGTGCCATCTGGCCGTTGTCTAATCAGCAGTACGTGTCTATGGCAACCATCTTCTACACCGCCACCAGCCTGGATGGGTTTATTGCCGACCCAAATAACTCCCTCGACTGGCTGTTTCAGTTTGGCGAGCTAGAGCCCAATACCTTTGAAGCCTTTCTGGCGGGGGTGGGGGCGATCGCCATGGGCTCTACCACCTACCAGTGGCTCTACGACCACCTCTCTGCCGAGGCAGACAACCCTCAGCCCTGGCCCTACCTAGTCCCGACCTGGGTATTCACCTCTCGGCAACTGCCCACCATGGCCAATGCCGACCTGCGGTTTGTCAGCGGCGAGGTGGAGCCCATTCACAGGGCCATGGCGATCGCCGCCGGGGACAAAAACCTCTGGATTGTTGGCGGCGGCGATCTCGCTGGTCAGTTTTATGACGCTGGACTGCTGGATGAACTGGTGGTGCAGATTGCCTCAGTGGCCCTGGGGGGCGGTGCGCCTCTGTTTCCCCGCCGGGTTGACCCACCGCTGCAATTGCTATCGGCGAAGACCTATGGTCACCATTTCGCTGAGCTGCACTATCGCGTATTGCGGCCCCACGGCTGAGGTTGACACGCCGTGGGCCGCACTATGCCGTGCCTCCGCTGGCCAATCATCACTTCCGATCCAATTACCCTACTTATCTGCTAGACTAGAACTTCGTCAGCCATTCCGGTCTGCGCTGGCCAACAGAATTTGCTTAGCAGCCATTCTTTTGATTACTATTCATTGCTCTTAGACTGGGCCCAGGTTGATTTGGGGTAGGGGCACAACTAGGAGCCACAATTTCATGACATTTGAGCAACTCGGTCTTTCGGCCGGACTACTTCGTGCGGTCGCAGATCAGGGCTACACCGAACCTACCCCCATTCAGCTAAAGGCGATCCCCGTCATTTTAGATGGGCAAGACATCTTGGCCAGTGCCCAAACCGGCACGGGCAAAACCGCTGGCTTTACCCTACCCCTGCTCCAGCGGTTGGGCACCAACGCCAGCAATGGTCGCCGCATGACCCGCGCCCTGATTCTCACCCCTACCCGTGAACTCGCGGCCCAGGTCGGTGAAAGCGTTACCACCTACGGCAAGTATTTGCCCTTTAGAGCCGCGATGATCTACGGCGGGGTTAGCTTTGGCGGCCAAATTCGTCAGCTGCGCCAGGGCGTCGATATTATCATCGCCACCCCAGGTCGTCTGCTAGACCACGTTAACCAGGGCACCATCGATCTCAGCGCCGTCGAGATTCTCGTGCTAGACGAGTGCGATCGCATGCTCGACATGGGCTTCATCCACGACATCCGCAAAATCATGGCGCTTCTGGGGCAACCACGCCAAACCCTGATGTTCTCCGCTACCTTTTCGAAGCCGATTCAGCAGCTAGCCCACACCTTGCTCAAGTCTCCGGTGCAGATCGAAGTCGTCCCTCGCAATACGGCGGCGGATCGCGTCGAGCAGGTGGTTCATCCCGTCGATCGCCACCGCAAGCGGGAACTGCTTTCCCACATCATTGGTTTCCATAACTGGCAGCAGGTGCTGGTGTTTACCCGCACTAAGCACGGGGCCAATCGCCTCGCGGAACAGCTGGCCAAAGACGGCTTGAAAACCGCTGCCATCCACGGCAACAAGACCCAGGCGGCCCGCGCCCGCGCCCTCAAAGACTTTAAGCAGGGCCGTGTGCGGGTACTGGTGGCCACCGACGTGGCCTCCCGTGGCATCGACATCGACCAGCTACCCTACGTGGTCAACTTTGAGTTACCCAACGTCCCCGAAGACTATGTGCACCGGATTGGGCGCACCGGGCGGGCGGGCAATGAGGGCCGCGCCATATCGCTGATTAGCGATGACGAACTGCCCCTGTTGGTGAGTATTGAGCGTCTGCTGAAGAAGTCGCTCACCCAGGACATCGTCCCCGGCTACGAACCGTCCTTTGCCTCAGATACCTCGTCCGTTCGGTCGGCTCCGGCTCCGGCTGGCCCTCGTCGTCAGCGGCCCCGTAGCCGCAGTGGTGGGGGTGGTGCCCCCCGCCGCGCGAGTGCTGGGGCCAGAGGTTAGATCGCCGGGCTCTGCCACTCCGGTGGAGCCGACCTCGACCCGCTGAGCTTTAAAAGTCCCCCCGGTTGTCCTAACGTAGGACAGCCGGGGGGATTTTTGATGGCAGGTAATAATCGGGCTGACGTGATCCCCGGCTCCAGGCCGATCGCTGCGCTACAGCACGCTGTCACGTTTGAGGGCATAGGCCATGAGGGTCTTGTGGGTACCGCGCTCTGGGTCACCGTCGGCGGGACGGCGCTGGGTAAAGGTACCGTCAGAGGCCATCTCCCAGGCCTGGCGGTTGTCGGCCAACAAAATGTCGAGAATGGTCTGCAACTCTTTGACCAGCCCTGGGTCTTCAATGGGCACAACGGCCTCTACCCGTCGATCGAGGTTGCGGGTCATCCAGTCGGCGCTGCCGATGTAATACTCGGGCTGGCCGCTGTTGTTAAAGTAGAAAATGCGTGAGTGCTCTAAAAATTGCCCAATCACGCTGATCACGCGAATGTTTTCGCTGACGCCAGGGATGCCGGGGCGCAGGCAGCAGATACCGCGAACTACCAGGTCAATCTGAACCCCGGCCTGGGAAGCCTCGTAGAGCAGCTTAATCATGGCGTAGTCGACCAGGGAGTTCATTTTGGCGACGATTTTGCCTTGGCCACCGCCTTGGGCGATGTCAATTTCCCGTTGGATCAGGGCGGCCATGCGATCGCGTAGGGTAAACGGAGCCACCAGCAGTTTGCGGTAGGCTTTTTGGCGCGAGTAGCCGGTGAGAAAGTTAAACAGATCGGTCAGGTCGGCCCCCAGGTCAGCCCGACCGCTAAACAGACTCAGGTCGGTATAGAGTTTCGAGGTCTTGGGGTTGTAGTTGCCCGTGCCAATGTGCACATAGCGACGAATTTCGTTACCCTCTTCACGCACCACCAGGGTGGTTTTGGTGTGGGTTTTGAGCCCTGTCATGCCGTAGACCACATGTACCCCGGCATCTTCCAGCTTTTTAGCCCACTCAATGTTGTTGGCTTCGTCAAAGCGCGCCTTAAGTTCGACCAGGGCCACCACCTGCTTGCGGTTTGCCGCCGCTGCAATCAGCGCCTTCACAATGGGAGAGTCGCCGGAGGTGCGGTAGAGGGTGATCTTGATGGCGAGCACCTTGGGGTCGTTAGCCGCCTGGGTAATAAACTCCTGTACCGACATTCGGAACGATTCGTAGGGGTGATGCACCAAAATATCGCCGTCCCGCAGGGTGGCGAAGATGCTGGGCGGGCGCTCAGAGTAGCCCTTCGAGTCCTCGCTATCTAACTCAAAGACTGGCTTCAGCCGGGGCGGAATCACGGCTGACCAGGGCTTATCCTTCAGGCCGGGCAGCGGCAAGGAGAGAAAAAAGAACAGGTCGGTCAGATTGAGCAACCCGTCGATCTCGTAGACACGATCGCTCTCCACCTTCAGCTCGCCCATCAGCCCTGCTTTGAGGTCATCGGGCATGGCGCGCTCTATTTCTACGCGGCACACAAAGCCATCGAGCCGCCGCTTGCGGATTTCGGTCTCGATCGCCAGCAGTAGGTCATCGGCTTCGTCCTCCAAGACCGGAAAATCAGCATCGCGGGTAATGCGAAACAGATTATGCCCGGCGATGGTCATGCCGGGAAACAGGTAGTCCAGGTTTTCGGCAA
>JAIXUR010000128.1 GCA_027483425.1 Cyanobacteriota bacterium
CTGATTGTCCACGCCCTAAGCGCCGATGCCCCTGGGGATAACTCTGGGGATGACTCTGGGCCAATAACGCTGGGGGCCAATAACACTGGGGCCAATGACTCTGAAGCCATGGCCGCCTCTGGCCCCAGTCCGGTGGTGGCCGCCATGAGCAGGGCGATCGCGGTGGTGCCCAAGTATCGAAATCCCATGGTTAACCGGTTAGTCATTGGCCAGTAGCAAAACTACACCCATGGGAAATTTAGCTCATTACTTAGACTTACAGGTAATTTTTGTCTACACCCTCTAGGTTAGTACGGGGGCCAGCTTGGGCAGCCTAAGCCTAAACAAGCTAGTTTTGGCGGTTGTCCATCATGTCTCTTTCACTGCTAGAGCAAGCCAAAGACGGGGATACGGTCGCGATCGCGACCCTCATGAATCAGGCCCTACAGCCCAAGGGCATTGCCGTGCGCTGCGATCGCCAGGGCACCTGTCTACAGCTGTGGCTCACTGGCCAAACCCTACCCCCCCAGGCGGCCACCGTGGCCTACGTGCGACGGGGGATGGATCGGCTCCAGGTGGCCTCCACCGCCGCGCTACAAATCTATGCAGAGCAGGCAGACCACCAGGAACCCGGCTGGGGCGTGGAGGTCGCCCTGGGTGTGCCCACCGCAGAGGTCAAGCCCTTGGCCCTAGCAACTCAGCCGGCCTCGCTACCCACATCGGCTGACGCAGCCGAACCGACCCTAGATGCCCGCGACGCTACCGAGCCCCCATCGAGTTCAGCCGATCTAGACCCCATCGCCGCGGCCTATGGGCTGCTGGGGCTAGCGCTCGGTGACTCGCTGCAAAGCGTTAGTAGTGCTTACTTTAAGCTCAAAGCTCTCACCCTGCGGGAGGGCGATCGCATTAAGGTGGAGACCTTAAAGCAGGCGTTCTACCTGCTCAAAGAACACCTCGAACGTTCTCCAGCTCAGGCAGAAGAGGCCTCAGAACCCGGTACATCCCCCTCCTCCGATCCTGCCCAGACCGAGTCCTTGACCGGGGTAGAACAGGTGGCCGCACTCCTGAAGCAGCGGCGAGTTCCAGCCGAGATCACCCTCCAGGGCAGTCAGCTTAATATCGCTTGGCTGGCCGTGCGGGTGAGCAACCCCGAAGACGCCGCCAGCCAGGTTCACACCCTATTGACCCACCCAACGCTGGCCGCCATGGGGCTAGATGGGGTAGCCACTCTGGTGATTTCAGGCCTGAACCGCGACCAGTCTGTGGCTTGGCAGCAAACCTGTCCTGTGGCCAAACGATAAAGTGGCAGAAGATATCCATCTTCTGCCACCGCCCATTAAGTCAATAGTGCAGAGGGTTACCAGCGAGAAAATTCTCGGTTGCCGCCATCTCTACCGCCGCCGCCACCGCCGAAGTTGCCGCGGGAGCCGCCGCCACCGCCAGCACGCTTCTCCTTGGGCCGAGCCTTGTTAACCCGCAGCTCGCGTCCCATCCACTCGGCCCCGTCTAGGGCTTCGATGGCGGCGTCTTCGTCGGCTTCCTTTTCCATCTCTACGAAGGCAAAGCCGCGGGGGCGACCGGTTTCGCGATCGGTGGGTACCGTTACTCGGCTAACGGCGCCGTACTCGGAGAAGACTTCGGTGATGTCTCCTTCCGTAGCATTGTAGGCGAGGTTCCCTACATAAATCGACATGGCACAACTCCAAATCCAGATTAGACGTGTGATGTAGACAAGTTCGATTCGGAGTGGTACACACCGATGACAAGAAAACTGAAATCAGGCTGTGATTGACCAGCCGACCGAAAACAAAACATGTTACTCGCTAACTTTAGCATAAGCATTCTGAAGATGAATGCTTCTGTAACACTGGGGCAGCGGTCGTTACACGGGTTTAGAGCTAGCGTCTACCGTAGAAGGAAACCTCTACATCGGCGCACCATCCAGCGGCTAGGTTTTCGTACAAAAATACTCGCTCTACCCGGTAGTACACGCCGTCTCTAAAGACACAGTCACCGAGACGAGGGATGATCGGGTAAGTAGCAAACCAAAGCGCGTCTTTGAGGGGGGCTTTGGGGTTATTGCTGCTGGCGGCCAAGTAAAAAACCTGCACCTTATAGCCCCGGCCAGAGCTGGCAGGGGTCGATAGGGAACTATCGCTGGGGTTACCGCTACTTTTACCGGCAGGTTTTTTGGGGGCCACAGGGTTGGTGCCATGGAGGTGGCGGCGTAGGGTACGGGTGCTTGGCAGCGCTGATGCCCCCGTAGTCTACCAAGACTCGCTAGATTAGTTGCTGCCCCGACGCTTGAGAGCGGCGACCATTTGCTCGCGGACGGCGGTGGCCCACTGGTCGAATTCGACGTCGGGGCGCAGGTCTTTGTCTAGGGTGACCCGATCTTGGCTCGTAGCCTGGGTTGTGATCTGGGGCATGGTGGTTTCCTTTAGGGGTGTTTTAATCATGTTTCTAAATCAATATCCTTACTGATCTATTATTCCCAAAGGTGATCCCCCTGGGCTAGACCCTGAGGTGGGGATCTCATAACTTAACGTTGGGGAAAAACCCCACCCCTAGGGCACGATCCCACGGCTAGGGCCGTATAGAGCGCCACGTGTCCAGCGGCTGATCCCAATTAGGGGCAAAATAGCTCTATAAAAAGCTGTTTTTGAACGCCTTCCCATGCGCCCCATTCGCACCTTCAACGTCACCCCGGCCCTACCCCAGCGGCTAGAGGCCCTCCGCACCCTGGCCTACAACTTGCACTGGGACTGGGATGTGGAAACCGTAGACCTGTTTCGGCGGCTGGACAGCGACCTGTGGCAGTCGAGCCGCTACAACCCGGTGCTGATGCTGGGCACGATTAGCCAGGCGCGGCTGAATGAGATTACAGAGGATGAAGGGTTTTTGGCCCAGATGGATCGGGCCGCCCGGCGGCTGGAGGATTATTTGCGCGATCGCGACTGGTACAAACGGCACCGCCCTAACCCGGTGCCGGGGGAATGCTACGCCTACTTTTCGATGGAGTTTGGCCTCACCACCTGCATGCCCGTGTACTCCGGCGGGCTGGGGGTGCTGGCGGGCGACCACCTGAAGTCGGCCAGCGACCTGGGCTTGCCCCTGGTGGCGGTGGGGCTGCTGTACCAGGAGGGCTACTTTGCCCAGTACCTGAATGCCGACGGCTGGCAGCAGGAGCGCTACCCCATCAATGACTTTTACAATATGCCCCTGCACCCGGAGCGGGATGCCACGGGGGCGGAGCTGCGCATTGAGGTGGAGTATCCGGGGCGCAGGGTGGCGGCGCGGGTGTGGCGGGTGCAGGTGGGCACCGTGCCCCTGTACCTGCTAGACACCAACATTGAGCCCAACAACCAGTACGACCAGGATATTTGCGATCGCCTCTACGGCGGCGATATCGACATGCGCATTCACCAGGAGATCATGCTGGGCATTGGCGGCAGCCGCATGCTCAAGGCCCTGGGCCTGGCCCCCACCGCCTACCACATGAACGAGGGTCACTCGGCCTTTATGGCCCTGGAGCGGATGCGGGTGCTGATCGAAGACCATGGCCTCAGCTTTGCCGAAGCGCTCCAGGTGGCCCAGACCAGCCAGATGTTTACCACCCATACCCCTGTCCCCGCTGGCATTGACCTGTTTCCACCGGAGAAGGTGCTGCACTACCTGGGCCACTATCGCCACTGCTTTGGCCTGGGCGATGCCGAGTTTCTGGCCCTGGGGCGTACCCACACGGGGGATTTTTCGGCCCCCTTTAGCATGGCGGTGCTGGCGATTAAAACGGCTACTTTCATCAACGGGGTGAGCAAGCTCCACGCCGAGGTGTCGCGGGAGATGTTTGGGGAATTGTGGCCTGGGCTGCCCCTCAGTGAGGTACCCATTCAGGCCATTACCAACGGGGTGCACGCCCGCAGCTGTGTCGCTCGCTCCACCCAGGCCCTCTACGATCGCTATCTGGGCCCCAACTGGGCCCAGGCTAGCCCTGGTGCGGCGCTGTGGGAGCGGGTGCATACCATTCCCGATGACGAGCTGTGGCGCAACCACGAGCAGTGCCGATCGCACCTGGTGGTGACGGTGCGCGATCGCCTGACCCAGGGGTTGCGCGATCGGGGCGGCTCGGCGAGGGAGCTGACCGAAGCCCAGGAGTGCCTCGACCCCTTTGTACTCACCCTGGGGTTTGCCCGCCGCTTTGCCACCTACAAGCGGGCCACCCTGTTTCTCCACGACCTGGAGCGCATTCGCAGCATTATTACGGGCAGCGGCTGCGGTCGCCGGGTGCAGTTTGTGATTGCCGGTAAGGCCCACCCCAAAGACATTCCCGGCAAAGAGCTGATTCGCAGCATCGTTCACTTTACCCGCGACCAGGGGCTGAGTAAATCGATTGTGTTTGTGCCCAACTACGACATTCACCTGTCGCGGGACATGGTGGCGGGCTGCGATGTGTGGCTCAACACCCCCCGCCGCCCCCGGGAGGCCTCGGGTACCAGCGGCATGAAGGCGGCCATGAACGGGCTACCCAACCTCAGCGTGCTCGACGGCTGGTGGGATGAGGCCGACTATAGCCGCACCGGCTGGCCGATCGGCCACGGCGAAGACTACGAGGATCTCGACTACCAAGACGATGTGGAGGCCAACGCCCTCTACGATATCCTGGAAAAAGAGGTGGTGCCGCTGTTCTACGATCGCGACAAAGACGAGATTCCAAGGGGCTGGGTGGCCAAGATGAAGGAGGCAATCTACTTCAATACTCCCCAGTTCAACACCGCCCGCATGGTCAAGGATTATGCCACCCAGGGATATTTTGCGGCCAGCGATCGCGCCCACACCCTGGCGGCGGCTGACTACGGCCCCGGCAAAGCGCTGTCCGCCTGGCAGACCCGCCTGGTGGACCACTGGTACGAGGTTCGCTTTGAGGAGGTCACGATCTCTGCGATCGCCGATCTCCAGGTCAACCAGCCCTTTACGGTGACCGCTGCCATTCAACTCGGTGCCCTCACCCCCGCCGATGTGCAGGTCGAGCTATACCAGGGCACCGTTGCCGTGGATGGTGAAATTCACGCCGGGGTGGCGGTGCCCATGGCCCACCAGGGGCAAGATGCCAAGGGCAGGAGCCTCTATGGTCTGGATATGGAGTACACCGCCAGCGGCTTGCAGGGCCTCTCGCTGCGCATTTTGCCCCAGCACCCATCTCTCAACAGCTCCTATGACCCCAAGCTGGTGCTCTGGGCGGACCCCGACTCGGTCCAGGTGATCGCTGGGGTAGCGGCCTCGCCAGCAGTGGTTTAGTTCGACCTATGAACCCCTCAGGTTAGGGCATTGCTGCATAAGGGTATGAACTTACGAAATTTTGAACAGATCCCCGAAACCGATACTTCGCATGGGGCATTGCACTGCAATGCCTCTACAAACCAGGGGTATACAGATAGGATTTTTCATGAAACTATATAGTTATATAAAAGCTAAAGTGTGCAATTGTCTAGGCATTTGGCTAGGATAGCTATATAATCTATTTCTATTCAGGCAGACGTACCCGTTTCTCGACCTATGCCCTTACCTCCTGCTGCCCTGGCTCATGTGGCCGATTACTTCAAAGTGCTGTCTGAACTCAGCCGCTTGCAGGTGCTGTGTTCGTTGAAGTCAGGCTCAAAGAATGTCACCGAAATTATTGAAGAAACCGGCTTGGGGCAGGCCAATGTCTCAAAGCACCTAAAGATTCTGGCCCAGGCCGGGATCGTCTCCCGCACCCCCCGAGGGGTCAGCGTCTATTACGAGATTGCCGAACCGTTCATTTTTGATCTATGTGAACTGGTGGGCGATCGCCTTTCCCTGCGACTGGAAGAGCAGTCCCAACAGCTCAAGCAATTAGAAGGGTTACGGCGGGCTTAATCTGTCGAACCAGACCGCAGAACTGCGTAACGACTCAACTCATTATTTATTGGATGCCCTGGAGGTGCTGCCTCTGGGGCATCCTATCTTTTTCTTTTAGCCCAGGCGATTACAGAGTATTACAACTTTCGGGATTATTAATTATATAACTGCATAGTGTTATAATCATTTTGTTGGCGTTCTAGAGGCTGTCATGCTGAGATCCGTTAACAGTCGCAAGCAACCCTGGACTCAGCATCAGTGGGTTCGTTTAGTTGCGGGCAGCATTGTGCTGATTAGTGTGTCGCTATCGCTGATCAACCCCTACTGGTTATTCTTGACGGCGTTTGTAGGGCTGAACCTGCTGCAATCGGCGTTTACCAACTGGTGTCCGCTGATGGCATTGCTGAAAAAGCTGGGCGTGAGAGGGTGAAAAGCTGGGGGATAACGATTTAACCCATCTTCGCTTCGACTCGTTCTTGCATGGATCTTTCAATACTCAACATTAAAAACTCGATTTTTAGGAGTCGCTACTATGGCTCGCGTTGTGGTCATTGGAGCTGGGCTAGGAGGCTTACCGGCCGCCTATGAACTGAGGCATGCTTTGCCACGGGAACATCAGATCACGCTGATTTCAAATCAGCCGAACTTCACCTTTGTACCTTCCCTGCCTTGGGTCGGCTTGGGGCTAAAGTCCCTCGATCACATCCAATTAGATTTGGCCAAGATCGTGCCGCAGCACGGTATTGAGTTTATTCAGGCGGCGGTCACGGCCATTGATCCAAC
>JAIXUR010000221.1 GCA_027483425.1 Cyanobacteriota bacterium
CGGGGTGGAGGTGGGGTCACCCATAGCCGGTTCCTTTAGCTAAAGGTCTCAGGTTGGGAGTTAGGGTCCGCTGAGGGAGCACTCGTGTCGTAGGCTTGGCCGCTGCGTTCTCGCCACAGGGCCAGCAGCGAACTGGCGATAAAGATACTGGAGTAGGCCCCCGCCAAAAAACCCACAATCAGAGCCAGGGCAAAATACTTGAGGGTTTGGCCCCCAAACACCACGATCGCCACCAGAGGTAGCACCGTCGTCAGGGAGGTGTTGATGGAGCGGGCCAGGGTTTGGTTAACGGCACTGTCAACAATGTCGTTAATGTGGCTGCCGGGGTTGAGCTTGAGATTTTCGCGGACGCGATCGTAAATCACCACCGTGTCGTTGACCGAGAAGCCCACAATGGTCAACAGCGAGACGATAAACAGGCTGTCTACCTCTACCCCCAGCACCAGCCCTAAAACGGCGAACACCCCGGCGGTAATGATCACGTCGTGGGCCAGCGCTAAAATCGCGAACATGGCGTAGTCGAGCTTAAAGCGCAGGCTGAGGTAGATCACAATGCCCGCAAAGGAGACCAACAGCGCCAGCAGTCCTGAAACCAGCAGCTGCTGGCCAATCACCGGCCCGACGGTGTCAATTTGGGTAGAGTTGGCATCGAAGGGGCCAACGGTTTCGTCGAGGGCTGTTTGCAGAGCCGTGCGCTCGTCCACGGACAGATCACGGGTACGAATGGAGAGCACCTGCTGATCGTCGCCCAAAATCTGCAGACTGCTCGAGTCGAGACCCTGCTGCCCCAACACCTGCCTCACCTCAGCCAGATCCACCTTGTCGGTACAGCTATTGCTGACCACGCAGTCTCGGGTCAGCTGGAGTCGAGTCCCCCCCGCAAAGTCGAGACCGGGCTTGAGGGGGGCCCCAAACTGCTGCCACGAAATCGCCATAGCAACCAGGCTAGCCAGGATGGCCGCTCCGGATATCGCCCACCACAGTCCGCGCTGCTGAATAATGTTGAGCTTCATGGGCAC
This sequence comes from Cyanobacteriota bacterium, assembly GCA_027483425.1. GTDB lineage: Bacteria > Cyanobacteriota > Cyanobacteriia > Phormidesmidales > Phormidesmidaceae > Nodosilinea. Next base: position 1,020 of record JAIXUR010000221.1, read on the forward strand.
TCCTAAGGGCGAACGGTTTTTAGGCCAGGGCAAAACAGGCTAGGCTTGCGGAACTGGGGCAGGCTGATGGCCAAGAACATAAAGGTTCGGGTGCAGGTTAAGGCCGTGAACATACTGATAATGATGCCCAGACCCAGGGTCAAGGCAAACCCTTTCACCAACCCAGCCCCGAAATAAAACAGCGCCACGCAAGAAATCAGGGTAGTAACGTTGCCGTCTAAAATGCTCGAAAAGGCTCGGAAAAAGCCGGACTCTACGGAGCGATAGAGGGTCTTGTCGGCCTGCAGCTCTTCCCGAGTGCGCTCGAAGATCAGCACGTTGGCATCGACCGCCATGCCGATGCTCAGAATGAACCCGGCAATTCCCGGCAGGGTGAGGGTGACCCCCAGTAGGTTAAAAGCCGCCCAGGTCAACAGGGCATAGATCAGCAGGGAAATATCGGCCAATACCCCCGGCAGCCGGTAGTATACGGCCATGAAAATCAGCACCAGGATGAGCCCGGCGATGCCGGCATAGAGACTGCGCTGAATGCTGTCGCGGCCTAGGCTCGGCCCCACGGTACGGTTTTCGACCACCTCCACGGGCAGGGGGAGGGCACCACCCCGCAGCTGAATTTCCAAATCGCGGGCCGACTGGGCGGTAAAGTTACCCGAAATCTCGGCACCGCCTCCGGTGATGCCAGTTTCGGCGTACTCGACGTTGACGGTGGGGGCACTGAGCAACCGGTTGTCGAGAAAAATGCCGATGCTCCGCCCGGTACCCGCGATCGCCTTGCTGATCTCGGTAAACTTGTTCCCCCCCTCGTTGTTGAACTTAATGCCAACCACCCACTGGGTACCGCTGCTAGGGCGAGCAATGGCATCGGTCAGTTGGTCGCCGCCCAGGGTACTGGGCTCAAACAGGGCCGCAACGGCCGCCTCGCTGGCGGTAATATCAGCCTGAAGCTTGTCGATGCGGGCCTGGGTTTCAGCGGTCACCGGGGTCTCAGGCGGGAGGCTAGCCTGTAGGGCCGCCAGCTCGCCCAGATGACCTTGCAACACCTGGTTCTCAATCTGCAACTGCTGCTCGGTGCCCACTCGCTGGGCGCGAAATTCGAGCTGGGCCGTCCCGCCGAGTACTCGTTCGGCCTGCTGGGGATCACTCACCCCCGGCAGTTGCACCAGCAGTTGATTGCTGCCCACCTGCTGCACCACCGCCTCCGACACGCCCAGCCCGTTGACGCGGCCTTCGACAACGTTTTGCACCGCCTCCATCTCCCGCTCGGTAATGGTGGGAATAGCCTTGGTGGGCTGCACCTGGAGGGTCAGCTGAGAGCCCCCCCGCAGGTCTAACCCCAGGCGGGTGGGAATTTGGGTAATGATCACCACGGCGGCGATGGTGAGCGCCAAAATAACCCCTAGCCAAGCTCGATATTTTGCCATGACGTTGCGTGTCGCTGCGGTGTGGGTGCGGTGTGGGTGCGGACAGGGATGACTATCCCTCGGGACGGGTCTCTAGGTCGGGTGGGCATTGCCCTGGGGCCCCGATCTAGACCTTGAGGGCGACCATATTTTCGACCGCCGTCTCAATCTGCTTGGGCTGCACAATGGTCAACGTCTCTAGCTTACCGTTGTAGGGGGTGGGAATGTCTTGGGAGGACAGGCGCACCACCGGAGCATCGAGCTCGTCGAAGTAGCGATCGTTAATGGAGGCAATGATTTCGGCCCCAATGCCACCGGTTCTCATGCATTCTTCCACAATGATCACCCGGTGGGTCTTTTGAATCGAGGCACCGATGGTGTCGAAGTCGAGGGGCTTAAGGGAGATCAGATCGATCACCTCTGGGTCAATGCCTTTTTTCTCTAGGCCCTTGACCGCCTGGGTGACGTGGTGGCGCATGCGGGAATAGGTCAGGATGGTGACATCTTTGCCGGGGCGGACGATTTCAGCTTTGTCGAGGGGTACTACGTACTCGTGGTTGGGCAGGTCTTCTTTGAGGTTGTAGAGCAGGACATGCTCAAAGAAGAGCACCGGATTGTTATCGCGGATAGCGGCCTTGAGCAGACCCTTGGCGTTGTAGGGGGTCGAACAGGCTACGATTTTGAGCCCCGGCACGGCCTGAAAGTAGGCCTCGAGCCGCTGGGAATGCTCGGCCCCCAGCTGACGGCCGACGCCCCCTGGCCCCCGAATCACCATGGGAATTTTGAAATTGCCGCCGGAGGTATAGCGCAGCATGCCAGCGTTGTTGGCGATCTGGTTAAAGGCCAGCAGCAAAAAGCCCATGTTCATACCCTCGATGATCGGGCGCAGACCCGTCATGGCGGCCCCCACGGCCATGCCGGTGAAGCTGTTTTCGGCAATCGGGGTATCGAGCACGCGCAGCTCGCCGTACTTTTCGTAGAGGTCTTTGGTGACCTTGTAGGAGCCGCCGTAGGCACCGACATCTTCGCCCAGGACAAATACGGTGTCGTCGCGGCCCATTTCTTCGTCGATGGCCTCGCGCAGCGCGTTAAACAGGAGGGTTTCTGCCATTGCTTTGGATGCTAATTATAAGGAGTTAGAACAGAATGGAAGGGAGCAGTAGGAGGAAGGGGCCGGTTTCCCGCAGGGGTGCCGATTACCCTAGGGCACCGAGCTTACTTACTCGTCGGCGAAGATGTACTTGTAGAGGTCGTCGGGACTGGGTTCGGGGCTTTCTTCGGCAAAGGTAAGGGCCTCGTCGATGCTGGATTGGATGCGATCGCGCACGGCCTTCATGGTGGCTTGATCGGCTAGCTTGTGCTCTAGCAGGTAGGCCTCAAACCGCTTGATCGGGTCGCGGGCTAGCCAGGCTTCTTTTTCGGCCTTCGATCGCAGCTCGTCGGGGTCAGCCAGGGAATGGCCCCGAAACCGGTAGGTCAGACACTCGATCAGGGTGGGCCCTTCCCCAGCCCTGGCTCGGGCGACGGCTTCCTGGGCCACGGTGCGGACGGCCATCACATCCATGCCGTCGACTTCAAAGCCGGGCATGCCAAACACCGCCGCTTTTTTGTATATTTCAGGCTGGGAGGTGGCCCGCTCATGGGCCATGCCGATCGCCCACTTGTTGTTTTCCACCACAAATAGGATCGGTAGCTTCCACAGCGCGGCCATGTTCAGGCATTCAAAAAACTGGCCATTGTTAGTGGTGCCATCGCCAAAGAACGAGGCGGTCACCTGGTCAGCGTTGGGATCGCCCAGGGCATCGCGACGGTAGCGCGACTGAAACGCCGCCCCCAGGGCCACGGGAATCCCTTCTCCGATGAAGGCAAACCCCCCCAGCATGTTGTGCTCGCTGGAAAACAGGTGCATGGAGCCGCCACGGCCCCGGCTACAGCCGGTTTCCTTGCCAAACAGCTCGGCCATGACCTGCTTGGCGGGCACCCCGGCACTCAGGGCGTGGACGTGGTCGCGGTAGGTACTGCACACGTAGTCGTCAGAGCGAAGAGATTTAATCACCCCGCTGGAGACGGCCTCTTGGCCGTTGTAGAGGTGCACAAACCCAAACATTTTGCCCCGATAGTACATCTCGGCGCATTTGTCTTCGAAGTAGCGCCCTAGGATCATGTCTTCGTAGAGAACCAGACCCTGATCGGCGGAAATTTTAGCTGCTGGAGCCTGAAATTTTGGGAATGTCCGTTCTTGAACCATGGGTTTTGCTGGGTCCTACGCCGCGATGTCCAACATTTGACTATACCGAAAAGTTATCCCCAACGGTGATCTCCAGACCTGATCCCCCAAAGTTATGCCTCTGGGCCGGGACAGGGGCCAGGATCAGGGGCCGGAGATAGAGCCAGGTATGCCCTCCATCATACCGAGTGGGTCGAGGGGGCTACCGGTCGATTGTGAAAACCCTGGGGACACCTACGGGAACTTCACCGATTCTTTACCCCAGCCTGCCGGGGCCATTTGCACTGTAAGGGGATTGACCGATGTTGGTCTGCTAGCTCAGCACCTTTCCCAGGTCCAGACTATACTTCATTACCTCTCCTTAAAATCCAGGTGCCCTAGGCCCATTCCAGGCCCTAGGTATGGCCGCAAATCACCCCTGATCACCCCCCAAATCATCGGGATGGCCCTGGGATGATAGCCATGTGTTGTAAACTTCACTTTTGATCTGGTTCTTGGCCAAACGCGATAGGGTGTAAGTATTTGAACCGTTAGGGTTAAGGCTAGTGAGTAGGGGCCTAGAGGTGCTCCTAGGACAATCCATCGCTATGGTTGCCAGGCCATGTTACCGGGCATGGGCTATCCCTGATCAGAGACGACCGGAGGCCCTAGGGTAACTAATCAGGGCCGTTAAGTCCCTAGGGTAGTCCGCAACAAATCTTTTTGGATACTATTTCGAATGAGTTCGCCGTTGGGGATGTGAGTTGTGCAAATTCCGCTAGACTACTACCGAATTCTGGGCCTACCCATCCAGGCGACGGCGACTCAGCTCCAGCAGGCCCACCGCGATCGCGGCCTGCAACTGCCCCGCCGCGAGTTTTCCTCTGCCGCCATTGAGGCCCGTAAGCAGCTGATTGACGAGGCCTATGCGGTGCTGTCTGACCCCGATCGCCGCCGCGACTATGACAGCAAGTTTTTAGCCAACGCCTACACCGTCGATATGGCCCCCGAGCCGCTGCTCGATCCCAGCCGCAGCACAGGGCTGGGGGTCAGTGCTGATGTGGGCGAGGCCGCGCTGCGATCGCTGGCCACGGAGCCAGGGGGCAGCGAAGCCCAAAGCTCAAAAATTGAAATCGAAGCCGATCAACTGGTGGGAGCGCTGTTGCTCCTGCTGGAGTTGGGAGAATACGAGCAGGTGCTGCAAATGGGCCAGCCCCAGCTCAGCAACCCCTACGCCGCCGGGGCGATCGCCCCCCCTGACCCGGCCAAGGAAGATGTGGTATTGGCCCTAGCCCTGGCCTGCCTAGAGCTGGGCCGGGAGCAATGGCAGCAGCACCAGTACGAGGTCGCCGCCGAATCACTGCAGACGGGCCATGAGCTGCTGTCTCGGGGCAACCACTTTCCAGCCATTCGCGCCGAGATTCACACCGAGCTGTACAAACTGCGCCCGTACCGCATTCTAGAGCTGTTGGCTCGCCCCCTCGACCAAACCCGAGAGCGCCGCCAGGGGCTCAAGCTGCTCAAGGCTATGCTGGAAGACCGAGGCGGCATTGAGGGTAGCGAAGACGACCTCTCGGGGCTGGCGATCGACGATTTTTTGCGTTTTATTCAGCAGCTGCGCGACTACCTGACCGCCTCAGAGCAGCAGGAACTGTTTGAGCACGAGGCCCGTCGCCCCTCCCCTGTGGCCACCTACCTGACCGTCTATGCCCTGCTGGCCCGAGGCTTTGCCCGCCACCAGCCCGCCCTAGTGCGCCGGGCCAAGCAGCTGCTGCTACGGCTGGGAGGCCAGCAGGATGTCCACCTGGAGCAGGCCGTCTGTGCACTACTGCTGGGGCAAACCGAAGAGGCCAACCGGGCCCTAGAGCTCAGCCAGGAGTACGAGCCCCTAGCCTACATTCGCGAGCACTCGCGCCAGTCGCCGGATCTGCTGCCAGGTCTGTGCCTATACGCCGAGCGCTGGCTCAAGGACGAGCTATTTCCCCACTTCCGCGACTTTAAAGATCAGGCGGCCACCCTCAAGGACTACTTTGCCGATGCCCAGGTGCAGGCCTACCTAGAGACCATGCCCGCGAGCCCCGGAGAGATGGTGACGCCATCCTGGTCCCAGACCGATCCCCAGGAGCCATCGTCCCAGCCGTTTTCGGTCTCGGCCCCGAGGGCAACGGCGGCAGGGCAGTTTCCCACCATTGAGGGATCGTTGCCCATTGGGGCTCCCACCATGCCGAATCCAGCCGCGGTTGGCCGCCGTGGCCCGAGCGCGGGGCCCAGGCCCTCTACCCCACCGCCAGTCAAGCCAGGGGATCACAGCTACGATCCCTACCCAGGCTCTACCCCCATCCGCAACGGTAACGGCTACTCGGCCCCGGCGGCGGCTGATCTCGAACTATCTGACGACAACCTGCGGGTGGCGGAGCGGGTCGCCCAGCTCTCGCCGGAGGGCAAGATGGCCTCCGGTGACGGGAGCGGCGACGAAGCGGCGACAGCGGCGGCAACCTTGGCCCCTGGCCAGGCCTTTCCTTCCTCGATGGCCACGGGGCCGCGCCAGCGGCGTTCTCCCCGGTGGGGGCGGTTGGCCCTGGTGGGGGCGGCAGGACTGGTGGGGGTGGGCATTTTAGGGTTTGGCACCATGCGCGCCCTGAGCTGGGCCACCACGGCCTTTAGCGGCCCCAGAATCTCCGGTGAACCCCTGGCCATTCGCTTAGACGCCCCGGCCTTTGAGATTCCGGCGGCCGATGCCCCGGCGGCGGAGATTGGGGTCAACGACATGGCCAGCCGGATCATCAACGAATGGCTAACCATTAAACAGGAGGCCCTGGGCAAAGAGTATAAATCTGACCGCCTCAAGGATATTTTGCTAGAGCCCGTGCTGACCCAGTGGCGTCGCCGAGCCGATGCCGCCGCCCAGGAAGGCTGGTACTGGGAGTACAAACATAATGTCGAGATTGAGTCGGTTACCCCCGACGACCCGACCGCCGAGCGGTTGCAGGCGATCGCCGTGGTCTCCGAAGATGCCAAGCTGTTTGAGTTCGATGTCGAGAACACCAGCGCCTCCTACAACGATGTGCTGAGAATGCAGTACGACCTGATTCGCCAGGATGGCAAATGGTACGTCCAGGGCATGACTAAGCTGTCGGATACTAACTAAGAGTGTTCCAACTAAATACCTATCCGGGATCTCGCCGCGACCGGCCCAATGGGCCGAGTTCGCGTCCTTGGCAGGGATATTTTTTTAGTTGGGATGCTCCAGGTGTCCAGCTCATGCCTCGGCCAGGGCTGGAGCTCAGCCATTTTGGCGGGTGGCACCTAGCCACTGCGATCGGGGTAGTTTATAGGATGGAATGCTCTCCGCTCCAGCCTCGAGATTGGAGTAGAGTTGGCCGGTGGTTCGGCAATCTCTCCGGACAGACCGGCTAAAACTGTGTTTTGATAGAATGCTGTTCGTATTAATCCCAGAGCGGAATGCCAGTAGATAGCCCGACCCTTTCTCCGTCGTCCCTGATGTTAGACACCCTGCCGAGCCCAGGGTTGCCTAGCGACGAGTGCCCGCGTCGAGCGCGCATTCAGCTTGACCTGCTACTGCTGGCGATCGAGGCCCTTGACCTAGACGGCAGTGAGGCCATGCTGGTCGCTGCCCGAGAGCTGGCGTTGGAAGGTCTGATTAAAGGACGTGTACACCTGTGGCTCCTGAGGGGCACCAACCCCATGCGACGCTACAGCCAGCGCCGACCGCTGCAGCTCGAAGAGGCCAAGGCTCTGGTGATGGTGATTTGTACCCTATCCCGTCGGCTGACCGTGCTGATTCGGCAGTTGCTGATTGGCTACCAGCAGCTGTCCGACAAACAGCTTACCCTTGACCACCACTTTCGCCTGGCCGACTATCTGAGTCGCTTTCGCAGCCACTTTCGGGCTCGCATGAACCCGCGCCGAGCGGGGGTGATTTCCTACAGCACCGACGACAAGCTGGATGATCTGGCGGTAGAGCTGCTGCAACAGCTGCTGCTGTGCTCTGGCGTGCTTGGCCCCCAGCGATTGTGGAGCAGCCTATTTGACGGAGAAGTAGCATGACCATTCAACGTCAATACACCCTGCCCCACTGCAGCTTGATCCTGGAGGGGTTGAGCACCGACGCCACGGATCCCCTAGCCCCCCTTACGGTCCTGATGAATGCCGAGTGTCGTTTGCCGGGAGCTACCGACGCCATTCTGTCCGGTGGGCGAGAATTTCTCGATAGTCTGGTGGTGGCCGTGAGCCGCTACGGGCAGCAGCTGCTCAGCGGCGTACATTACCCCGGAGTGGCCGCCAGCGCCCCCCTGGTCGGGCTCAAACCCGGCGCAGGGTCTTACCACCATTTGATTGTGCAGCAACCGCCCCTGGGGGAGCCGGTGAGCGATGTGAATGCCCAACCCCCGCTGGATGTCAAGCTCAGCACGGTGCAGTTCTACGACCTGATGGAGGCCGTAGACCAGCTGTTGGCCGACACCCAGACCCTGCCCGATCTCACCGCCCAGTTCCAGGCTGTGTCGCGGCGACTGGTGCAACCCACCGAGCCGATCGCCAAGCGGGCTGCACCCGCCGCCCTGGGCGCAGCGGCTCTGGCGGCGGCGGGACTGGCGCTGTTCTTTGTGCCACCGCCTACGTTTGAGCCCAGTCGCCCCGAGTCTGAGGCGACGACTCCGGCGGAGACCAGTCAGACGCCCCCGGCCACCCCTCCAGAAACGGCCCCGGCCGCTGAGACCAGTAACGGCGCTACGGCTGAAAATGCCCCGGCTGACGACGGCGACTTAGCTCGCCTGGAAAATGCCCCGGCGATCACCGACCCTGCGGCGATCGCCCTGCTGCAGAGCGATGTCACCCGTCGCTTGCAAGAGGCCTGGGCCAATGGCCCGCGCCCCAGCGGCAATTTAGACTACCGGATGGTGGTATCTGAGAATGGCGATATTCTGGGCTACAAGTATGAAACGGACCTGGCCCTGGCCGAGGTAGACAACACCCCCCTCCCCAAGCTCACCTTCGTGCCCGTGGCGGGGGCTGAGCCGGTGCAGGAGCCGGTCGCAGAGTTTATGACTACCTTTACCCCCGAGGGGGAGGTGGTGGTCAAGCCCAGGGAGACACCGACCCCAGCGGCCACGGGGCCCACGGGGGAACTGCCGACCCTAGCGGCGAAGGTGACCGACGGCGATCGCATTCGCGCCCTCAACAGCACCCTCTACGACGATATTTTGGCCAAACTTGAACCGTTATCGGCCAGCGAGGCCCTGCGGTTTCGAGTACGGCTGACTGAGTCGGGCGAAGTTGTCGGCTACGAGCCCATTAATGCCGCCGCTGGCCTGCTGGCGGCCGAGACCCCGCTGCCCAGCTTGGTTACGGCCCCGGATAGCACCCTCGAGCAGGCTGACTTTCTCGTCGTGTTTACCGAGGGCGGTGTCCTAGAGGTGAACCCCTGGGATGGCTGGCCCTAGTCTTCCTGGTTCTACCTTCAGCGCTGCCGTTGCCCCACCCCATTAGGCTGGCTCCATGTTTCTAGCCCAATTACGTCATGGCTGATTCCCCTGACCTGCCGCCCTCTGATTCTGGCCCGGTTTCGCCTGGCCCAGGCACACCTGGGCCAGGTAAGGCTCCCCTAACCCCAGCGCCCCAGCGGAGCCAGGCGACTGGGCTGCGGGCTCTAGGCACCCTGCTGGTGCGGCTGATGATTCTAGGCACCGGGGTCGGCCTGGGCTGGCTAACGGGGATCCTGGTGGCCCAGGTGGTTCCGGCTCGCAACCCAGAACCGCCCCTGGTGGAGGTGGCCCTGCGCCACAGCAGTCAAACCCTGCGGAAGCTGCGGCAATTGCCCCAGTGGTGGCAAGGCGGCAGCACCGTCGGCCTAGCCCCGGCGGATCCTGCGCCAGGGCTGACCTCGTCACCCCCAGACCCCGCCAACCCAACCGCCGCGCCGTTACCAACCTTGACCGAGGGCGATCGCCAGCGCCTTCAAACCGATCTCACCGGTCTACAGGGTGATTTGGCCAGCCTGAACAACCGCCTGGAAGAGCTGGAGAGCCGCCTGGGTGCCTCGCCTGGGGGCACGCTGGAAGATCGCTTGCAGCGCCTCGACCAGCGGCTGGACAGCGGCTCGACAGGCAATTCTAGTGCAGCCCCCGCCGCGTCTGATCCCCCCCCTGGGGGCAAACGACCTGCCCTTGTGCCCTACCAGGAGCCCCGCTTTACCCGGGTGAGCGATCGCATCGTTTTACCCAGTGCGCTGCTATTTGAGCCGGGCAGCAGCGTGCTCACCGCCCCTGGCCAGCAGTTGCTCGACAGCATTGCCCCTGACCTGAGCCGCTACGGCCCGGCCACCCTGCTGGTGGGTAGCCACACCGACACCAGCGCCGTGCCCGCTGATATCGCCAGTCAGCTCACCCTCCAGCAGGCCCTGGCGGTGCAGCAGTACCTGGCCCTCCAGCTAGGGGCCGAGGGCAGCCGCTGGGTTGCCCTGGGCTACGGCCCCACTCGACCGATCACCCCAGGCCTCACCGCCACCGATCGGCAGCGCAACCAGCGAGTCGAAATTGGCCTAGTGCCGGGGAGCTAACCGATGCGTCTTGTCTTTTTTGGAACGCCAGAATTTGCTGTGCCCAGTCTACAGCGGCTGCTGGCCGAGCCCGGTTTTGAGGTCGTGGCGGTGGTCACCCAACCCGATCGCCGCCGGGGGCGCGGTAACCAGGTCGACGCCTCCCCGGTCAAGCAGGCGGCGGCGGTGGCCGGTTGTCTCGTCCTACAACCAACGCGGATTAAAAAGGATGAGGCTACCCTAGTCGCCCTAGAGGCGCTCCAGGCCGATGCCTTTGTGGTGGTGGCCTACGGGCAACTGCTCTCCCAGCGCCTGCTCGCCATGCCCCGGCTGGGCTGCATCAACGGCCACGGGTCGCTGCTGCCCGCCTACCGGGGGGCGGCCCCCATTCAGTGGTGCATTGTCAACGGCGACACCGTGACCGGCATGACCACCATGCACATGAACCTGGGCATGGATACGGGGGATATGTTGCTGAGGTCGACGCTGCCCATTGGTCTGTTGGATACCGCTGGGATGGTAGCGGCGGCCCTGGCCCAGCAATGTGCTGACCTACTGGTGGAGACCCTGCACGGCCTCCAGGCCGGCACCCTGACCGCCCAACCCCAGGACGAGGCCCTGGCCACCTACGCGCCGCTGATTCAAAAGGAAGATTTTGAGCTGGACTGGGGTAAACCGGCGATCGCGCTACATAACCAGGTACGCGGCTTTTACCCCAACGGCGTGACGACCTTTCGGGGACAGCCGCTCAAGATTATCGCGACGGCCCCGCTCGGAGAGCCCTACTGGGCGGCCCTGCCCCCGGATCTGGGCGCGTTGCGAACGACTGTAGAGGCGATCGCCGCTGAGGCCACCCAGCTCAATCTCACTCCGGGTACCATCGTCGGGCTGCTCAAGGGCCACGGCCCCCTGGTGCAGACGGGCGAGGGGTTACTGCTGCTGCGCCAGGTTAAACCCAGCGGCAAGCAAGTCCAGGCGGGGGGTGATTTCGTCAACGGGAGTCGCCTGCAGCTGGGGGAACGGCTGGACACCGGGGATTGAAACCCTAGGGGCGATCGCCTGGTCAGAAATTGTAGGGCTGGCCAGAGGCGGTGCCGATCGCAACGATGAAATGGCTTAGGGGTGTGCGCAAAGCGTGTCCTTTGGGCCTATGGTTGTTCGCCTACCAGTGGAGATCGCGATCGAGAAATCATATTTATATTTCAATTTTCAATTCAGCAACGCTAGCTCGCCATCGCCCCTCCAGGAGGGTTGTCTTCAGCTTGCCCTAAGCAAAGTGGCGATGGCTACAACAAAAATCTCAACAGATTAAGCTTCTCAAACACTTATTACCAAGAATTACTCTTTCTAATTTTGCCTTTAATTCGGAGTCATGGCACTACCCATCACTGATAACCTGAAGTGTTTTAGGTTACCGTTAAGGCTCCTATATAGATCCGCTATAGATCCGTCACGGCGAGCAAGTGATTGGTTATGACGAGGTTAAAATCAGCCGAAAAATTCGTTCAAGTTAATCTTGAATTAACCCCTTTTCAAGCATTTCTCTCGTCAAGAGGGCAGGAAATAATGCGAAAACCGCCTTCAAAGACTGATCTTTTCCATAGGAATTGGCCTATAACATTCTGAATTTTGATATTAACCCAGATTTAACGATTAATTTTGCCCTAAATTTGTTAACCAATAAAGCCCTGAGACTTAATCCTAATTTAGAGCTTTTGTGGGATTATCCTCCTGTACGCATCGGGATCGAAATTATACTGAATCGTGCTTAGCGCCCAAAGCTTTTCCGAGTCGAACCCAGTAGGAGAAGAACAAGCTCTACAGGCCTGAATTTCTTTATATTTGCCAATCCTTTCTCCCAAAAGAGAGAAGAGAACCAAATTAAAAGTTCCTTTCCCGTCTGGGAGAGGAATTTAGGGTGAGCGCAAAACCCCGCGTTTCAC
>JAIXUR010000052.1 GCA_027483425.1 Cyanobacteriota bacterium
CTTTAGGCTCGACATCACCGAGGTGGCAATAGAGGCTGCCTTACTCAGGGCAGATTTGATACTCTGCTCACTCCTATAGAGCGTTTCATCCAAGATCGAAACTTCTTCTACTGTGCTGCTATCTAGAGGTCTAGGCACTTCAACTCGGACAGCAGTACCATCTTCCAAGAGAAACTCAGCTAATACCCTGTCTTTATTCATACGGCTCTGCCCATCCATACACTGATAGTATTACTACCTTGACACTACTCCAAGCCAGAAATGGGGAATTCCGGAAAGGTATAGCCATCGCCGCTTTGGTTAGGACACGTTGAAGACAAAACTCTTGGAGTGGCTATGGCTATGGCTATAGTTGGAACACTCTAAGCTAAAGTCACGCCCCTTAGCCCGATCGCTCCTATGCCTAATCTGCATCAAACCTGGGACAACAGCCACTTCTACACCGGCAGTGACGATCCCCAGATCACCACCACCGTTGATCGCCTCAAAACTGACATCATCACCCTGGCCAATCTCTGCACCCCTTTTATTGAAACCCTCGAGATCGCCGAGCCCCTGCCCAGCGATCGGGTCGAGGGCCTGCTGGCCCAGGTTAGGGCTGCTCACCAGCAGCGCACTGATACGGCTAAAGCGTTGGGCAACCTGCGCACCTTTATTGCCTCCATCCTCAGCGTTAACTCCCGCGATGCCAGCGCTAGCGCCTGGAAACCCACCCTCCAACAGCTCAGCGCCGAAATCAGCCAAGCCACCAAAGCCTTGGATATTTTTCTCCTGCGGGTCGACGATGACTTCATTCAGGCCCTCGGGGCCGATCCGGTGCTCGAAGAGCTGAGCTTCTCGCTCCAGCACCAGCGCCAACTCAAGGACCAACTGCTCAGCCTAGGGGAAGAAAAGCTGATCACCGGCCTGGCCGTAAATGGGCTCCAGGGATGGGGCAACCTCTACACCGAGCTATCGGGCACATTGCAATGCACCGTGGATGGTCAATCCGTTGGGTTGGCCAAGGCCTTTAATCTGCTCAGTTCCCCCGATCGCACGATTCGCTCTGAAGCCTGGCATGGCGTCAACGCCGCCTGGGAAAGTCGAGCCGAGACGGTGGCGGCCATTCTCAATGCCATCAACGGTTGGCGGCTGGCGGAGACGAAACAGCGGGGGCACCACCGCAGCCTGCACTACCTCGACAAAAGCTGTCACCAAAGCCGCATTGATCGGGCCACCCTCGAGGCCATGATGGCCGCCACCTATGACCGGCGCTCCATCGGCCAGCGCGCCCTCAAGGCCATGGGCAAGCTTCTAGCCATCCAGCCCATGGCTCCCTGGGATCTATTCGCCCCGCCTCCGGCCAGGCGTCAGTCCCAGGGGTTTACCTTTGACGAGGCCATTGATTTAGTGGCTAACGCCTTTCGGTCGTTCAACCCGGCCATGGGAGACTTTGTGGTGATGATGGCGGAAAAGGGCTGGATCGACGCCAAGCCCACTCCGAATCGGGCCACGGGGGCCTACTGCACCAGCTTCTCAGAGCCTAAGGAACCGCGTATTTTTATGACCTTCGAGGGCAGCATGAACAACGTGCTGACCTTGGCCCACGAACTGGGTCATGCCTGGCACAACTGGGTCATGCAGGATCTGCCGCGCTACAAAACCTACTACCCCATGACCTTGGCCGAGACCGCCAGTATTTTTGGCGAAACCCTGGTGCGAGATGCTCTGTTTGAGCAGGCCAGCACCCCAGAACAAAAGCTGAACATTGCCTGGGAAGACGGGGCTGCCGCGATCACGTTTCTGCTCAACATTCCCGCCCGGTTTACCTTTGAGCAAAAATTGGTCGAGGCCCGCCGCCAGGGGTTTGTGATTGCTGACACCCTCAAGACCATGATGGGGGACAGTTGGCAGCATTGGTACGAAGACAGCCTCGGTAGCTACGATCCGATGTTCTGGGCCAGTAAGCTGCATTTCTCTATTTCAGAGCTGGGTTTTTACAACTACCCCTACCTGTTTGGCTATTTATTTAGCCTGGGCATCTATGCCCAAAAAGACCACTCCGGCCCTGGGTTCAATGATCTATACACCGAGCTACTGCGGGATACCGGCCGCATGACGGCGGAGGATTTGGTCCAGCGCCACCTCCACCAAGACATCCGCCAAGCCGAATTTTGGCAGGCCAGTTTGACGATTGTTGACCGGGCTGTCAGTCGATTAGAGGGCTTGGCGGGGTAGGCGCAGCCCTGTCCTCCGCTCTTTAACCAGCCCTTTCGATCAACCCTTTTAAACCGAGTTCTCGTTCCTGAAGTATGCTTTGCAGAGAGTTCCTGCAGGGCACCAATGTCCTCATTGTCGAGGGTGCGGCCCTTCTCGTCCTTGACGACCCACGACTAGCCTTCCATTGCAGACCTAACCATGGATATTCTTAACCTCCTCACCCGACTGCTGCTGTGGCTGGGCATTGGCTACTTTCTGTGGTGGATTCTCAAAAAGTTTATTCCGACCAACTTTCTCACCTGGTTTGGCGGGGCTATGATCTTGGCCCTGGTGGCCGGGGCATTCTTGTTTCCGGACGACAGCACCATTGGGATATTTTGGCAGTTTTTGGTTTTTCCGCTGTCGCCCTTGGGTGGGTCGATTCTGCTGCTGGCCCTGGCGCTGAGCAACGGCATGACAAAAGTCAACGGTCGCATGGTGATGGTGGCGCTGCTGATTTTGTTGTTTAGCAGCATGCCCCTGGTGGCGCGGGCCTTGGTCAACCATTCTGAACAGTCGGTGGAGCGAGCCTACCTGAGTCAGCGGCGGTTGTGTAGCGATATTTGCCCGGCTATTAATGAAGTGCCCGTCGACCGGGCGGTGTCCATTGTGGTGGTGGGCGATAATGCCGATGCTTACCGCCTGACCAACGCCCTCAACAGCCGCATTGATGCTGACAACCCCCTGGACCCGGTGCTGGTGGCGCGGCTGAACAGTGCCGCCAATGTCTACAACCGCATTAATCTAGCTCGCCCCTTTGTCACCGTCACCGCCGGGCCCCGGTTTGGCAGTGGCGAAGAGCAGGAACCCCTCAGGCAGGCCATTCGCCAGCAGTTGGTGAGCCGGGGCGTGCCTGATGAGAGCATTCGGGTTGAGGCGACCGGCACCGACATTCGCCGCACGGTGGTCGACCAAAAGAACTTTTTGACGGAGCAGCAGTTGTTTGTCGAGCCGCCCCGCGCTGGCCCCTTTGACCTTGAACGCACCAATCGCGATGCCAACCGGGTGGTGCTGGTGGCCCCCGCCTTAACTATGCGTCGCGCGGCCCTGGCCTTTGAACATGAGGGCATTCAGGTGGTGGCTGCCCCGACAGAGCTCTACGGTACTCCCAGGCTTGAAGGCCGTGATACCCTGGCCCGTCTGGCCGACCTGGCCCCCAACGTCAATGCGCTGGTGCTGACTAGTCGCTACTGGGGAGAGCTGCTGAGCTCGGTTTACTATTACCTGCGGGGCTGGATGCCGCCCTTTAGGATGCAGTGGGAACAGGTGGTTGAAACCCTTTAGGGCCATTCTGGCGGCGAAAATTTTGAATAGGGATCCCAGGGTTGTGGCCATCCCGTAGGGGCGAACCAACGTGTTCGCCCCCATCCCCGCTCTAAATGGGGGTTTCAAATTCGTTTAGGATAAGGGGGCATTTACCGTAGGCGTTATGGCGCGATCGCAGCTTAACAAACTAGGCACCTACCTCAGCCCCCACTGGCCCAGTGCGGCCCTGGGGATTGGTGCGCTTTTTGTCGTTAACCTAGTGGGGGTGTGGATACCGCTGCTGATTCGCAACGGCATTGACGAGCTGCAGGTGACCTTTAGCTTTGGCCGGGTGATGTACTACGCCCTCATGGTGCTGGTGCTGGCCTCGGTGATGTGGGTGATTCGTATGGTGTCGCGCATTACCCTGTTTGGGGTGGGCCGCCAGGTCGAGTTTGACCTCAAGCAGCGCATCTTTCAACACCTGCTGGCCATGGAGCCCGCCTACTTTGGTCGCAACACTGCCGGAGAACTGATCAGCCGCGCCACCAGCGATGTGGACAACATTCGTCGCCTGCTGGGGTTCGCCATTCTGAGTTTGGCCAATACCCTGTTTGCCTACGCCCTGACGGTGCCGGTCATGCTCTCCATTAGCGTGCGGCTGACGCTGATTTCACTGCTGGTTTACCCCGTCATGCTGGCGCTGGTGCAAACCTTCAGCGATCGCCTGCGTCGGCAACAGCTGGATGTGCAGGAGCGTATCGCTGACCTCAGCGATCTGATTCAAGAAGATATGAGCGGCATTGCGCTGATCAAGATCTACGCCCAAGAGGACAACGAGCGCCGGGCCTTTGACCGTCTCAACAATAGGCTGCTCGACACTAACCTCACCCTAGCCCGCACCCGCACCACGCTGTTTCCGCTGCTGGGGGGGCTGGCCAGCATCAGCCTGTTGGTCATTTTGGCCACCGGGGCGGGTGCGATCGCCGACGGGTTGCTCACCGTGGGCGACTTTGTGGCCCTGCTGCTCTACGTTGAGCGCCTGGTGTTTCCCACGGCGCTGCTGGGCTTTACCATCACCGCCTACCAGCGGGGCGAGGTCAGCATCAACCGGGTCGAAGAAATTTTAGATGCCGAGCCCAGGGTACAGACGGCCTCCACGGCCATTCCTCTGCCCCTGGAGCAGGTGAGGGGGGCCCTGGAGGCCCGCCAGCTCAGCTATGCCTACCCCGACGGCAAAGCCCCGGCCCTCGACGGGGTGAACTTTGCGATCGCCCCCGGAGAGCAAATTGCCATCGTGGGCCCCATCGGCTCGGGCAAGTCTACCCTGGCCAACGCCCTGCCCCGCCTGCTCGATATTGGCCCCGGTCAGCTCTACCTCGACGGCTACGACGTCACCGAGCTGCCCCTGGCCGATCTGCGCCGCGCGATCGCCTACGTGCCCCAAGATAGCTTTCTCTTTAGCACCAGCATCAACGACAACATCCGCTACGGCGTACCGCAGATGGAATTTCCTGAAGTAGAGTACGCCGCCAAGCAGGCGCAGATGGACACCGAAATTGCCAACTTTCCCCAGCAGTACGACACCATCGTGGGCGAACGGGGCATTACCCTCTCCGGTGGCCAGCGACAGCGCACCGCCCTAGCCCGCGCCCTGGTGATCGATGCCCCCATTCTGGTGCTCGACGACGCCCTCTCCAGCGTCGACAACCGCACCGCTACGGCCATTCTCAACGCTCTCTCCGAGGGCACCCAGCAAAAAACCGTGCTGTTTATTTCCCACCAGATGTCTGCTGCGGCCACCGCTGACCGCATTTTTGTCATGGATCAGGGCCGCATTGTCCAGCAGGGCCACCACCGCGAGTTGGTACAGCAGGCTGGCCTCTACCGCGACCTGTGGGAACAGCACCAGCTCGAATCGGCCCTGCAGTAGTTTTTAGCCACAGGTTTCAGCTACTGGGGTTTCAGCTACTGGGGGCCAGGCGTTTTTTGAGGGCGTCGGCTCGACGGCGGGCCGTGGCATTCTTGGGTTCTAGGGCCAGGGCGGCGGCATAGTTCTCCAGGGCCTGGGCCGTGAGCTGCTTGCGCTCGTAGCTGTGGCCCAGGTTGTTGAGGGCCGTGACGTACTCCGGTGAGATCTTCAGGGCCTCTTTGTAGTTGCGAATCGCTAGGTCGTACTGATCCTGGGCAAAGTAGGCGTACCCCAGCGCGTTGTAAACCACCGCCGCATTTTCGAGTTCGCCGTCGTCGAGCTGCTTGAGGGCCTGTTGCAGGTACAGGGCGGCCTGGGTATACAATTTTTTGTCGAGCAGCAGGCTACCCAGTTCGTAGTACTCCTGGGCCGTCCCTTTTTCTTTACCCAGCTGCGATTGCAGCCGCCCCAGGGTGGTCTCAATGCGGCGGGTCTTGATCACCTGGCGCACCACGAAAAAGGCAGCCACGCCCAGCAACGCCAGCAGAATACCCAGGTATATAAGGAGCAGGTTGCTGTTTTCCATCCGGTCTAGGTTCGTAGTTGAGGACTACCCTATCTTGCCATGGCTAGGGCAACCCCCAGAAGGTGGCCCGTTCTTCTAGCCAGCCATTGTCGTGCCAAGTGGCGACGGTTTCGTTCACCAAGGTCCTTAGATCGGTGTACTGGGTGCCCCTAGGCAGGGCGATCGCCAGGGGTTCCGCCGACAGCAGGCTAGGAATTAAGTGGTACCCACTCTGCTCCTGCTGCCACCCGGTTAGCACCGAGACATCCCCCGCAAACCCATCGATTTGGCCCGTGCTGAGACGCCTGAAAGCCTCCTGGTAGCTGGCCACCGGGGTCAGACTCGCCAGGGGTAAGCTATAGCGCACCACCGCCACCGCGCTGGAGCCCTCCAACAGACCCAGCCGCTGCCGCTCCAGATCGGCCAGGGCTTTAAACCGAGGATCACGCACCAGGATCCCTGTACCGTCTAGGTAGTAGGGGGGACTAAAGCTGACCAGCCGCTGCCGTTCTGGGGTCATGGTCAGCCCGGCGATCGCCACATCGGCCCGATCGTCTAAAACAGCGGGCAGACGGTCGCGATTGGGCACCACGGTAAACACCACTGCCTCCGGATCGGCAAAAATCTCCGCCGCCAGCCCGCGGGCAATGTCAACCTCGAGCCCGACCAGGCGATCGTCTCCATCTCGAAAACTCAGGGGGCGCCAGCCCTCGCGCACCGCTACCACCAGGTGCCCACGGGCGCGAATGGTGTCTAGATCCGCAGCAAAAACTGGGAGCACAGACAACTGTACCCCCAGGAGTAAACCAAACCCAAGCCAGTGAAATTGCATGGCACCGCCGTGTCTACCCTAGGACAACCCTGCCTTGGCCCGTACCCGGTTGCCTAGCAAGATCATCCCGAGAAAACCACGACTGGGATCTCCCTAGCGATTGAAATCTAGCGGTTCAAACAACCCCTAGGCCTTGCTAGCCACAGCGACTACGCTGGCGAACCCATCGGGGTCGAGCACCGCCATTTGGGCCAGCATTTTGCGGTTGATCTCGATATCAGCCTTTTTGAGCTGGCCAATCAGTTGGCTATAGCTCACACCATGCATGCGTGACGCCGCATTGATGCGGGTAATCCACAGACGACGAAAATCGCGCTTCCGGTTGCGGCGATCGCGATAGGCGTACCGCAACGCCTTCATGACCTGCTGGTTAGCCGTGCGGAACAGCTTAGAGTGCGACCCCCTAAACCCCTTAGCCAGCTTGAGAATTTTGTTGCGGCGCTTGCGTGCTACGTTGCCGCGCTTGACACGTGCCATGACTCTTCAACCCTTGGAACTATTAAAACCTAACCTAAACCGACCCCAGCCAAAACCAATGACCTCACCCTAGAGATAGGGCAGCATCAGCTCTACATTGGGTGCATCTTCCTCAGACACTACGGCAATCTTAGACAGCCGTGAACGACGATTAGCGTTCTTGTGCTGTAGAAGGTGATTCTTAAACGCCTTGCGACGCATAATTTTGCCGCTACCACTGCGACGAAAGCGCTTAGCGGCAGCTTTGCGAGACTTAAGCTTGGGCATGGTCACTACATTTTCGACACAGTCTTTAATAGTATCACGTCTGTCCCCTGTTCTTGGCAAAAAAGATCCTAGGATGCGGCGTCGAGCCAGATACCCTGGAGCGGAGCCAGGAAAAAATGTTGGCAAAGGGTTGTCAAGACTACACAGTTGTCGCTACGATAGGTTTCGCACGTAATCCTCAGTAGCTCAGTGGTAGAGCGGTCGGCTGTTAACCGATTGGTCGTAGGTTCGAATCCTACCTGGGGAGTTTGAAACAATAAGATCTCTGGAAGATCTCTGGCAAAGAAGATACCCCCGGTAGGGGCGCAGAGCCCTGCGCCCTGGCC
>JAIXUR010000281.1 GCA_027483425.1 Cyanobacteriota bacterium
GTATGGGTACTCACCCCCTCAAGCCCCAGCAGATCACAGGTTTTCCGCAACGCCTTATCTACCGCTCGGGTGCTGATGTGCTGCCGAGGGGGCCGCTCCCCCACTCGCTCAAAATGATAGCCACCGTCCTGGCGCTGAATGCGGTACTGCTTCACCGTCGCTCGGGTCCACTTCGCGGCGGGGAACAAATACCCTGAGCTGGGCAACTGCGCCTGGGCGATCGCCGCCTTGAGCTGGGGCACCATCACCACTTCTTTCGTGCGATCGGTTTTGTGCTGTCGCACCACCACCTGACCAGCGCTGATGTCTTCAATTTTGAGCGAGCACACCTCACTAATGCGGCTGCCAGTGTAGTAGGCCAACTGAGCGATCAAACTATGGGGAAAATTCAGCTCGACCCAGAGCTGAGCCAGCTGATCGTGATTTAACACTTCGGCCTGGCCTTTGCGGCTCACCTTTGGCATCCACACCCCTGAAATGCAGCCATAGTTCCTATTCTAACAAAATACGAACCATAGATCCTTGATTTCACGTCGTCCCAGCGCTAATCAGCTAATATGCCTATCCTTATTGAGAATTATTCCTAAGTTCATCTACGTATATTTTCGGAACTGATATACCCGCCTTGGGTCAAGCCTTATTAAATCAATCTTTACAAACCTCCCCCTAGCCGGTTGGCTGGAGTCGCCCGGTTAGGGTTGGGGGGTGCTGTCTCATGTGAGACAGCTAGTTTCACCCGACTAGGTTGATAGAATTCACCCGCTTAGGAGTAGCCAGATTTAGCCTGTTTTTGGGCACTTTTAGACCTCAACCCTAGACGGTAGATAGAAGATGTATTCGAGAACATTGGGTGCGATCGCCAACGCCTCAGACTTCCTCACTTATTTCCGCAAGCTGCCCCGTGCCCAGCAAGATTTGATTGCGCCACATTTGAATGAGCCCCAGCAAATGGCGCTGAAGGTTTTGGACTGCTGTAGTGAATTAGAAGGGCAGAGCGTGAGGGCGATCGCCTCCCTGGCGAATCTGCACCAAGAATCGACCAGGGCCATCCTCAAGGCATTAGAGGGAACCCTGGTGGCGGCTGAGTCCACAGCCACAGGGAAGCTATGGAAGCTACAGACCTCGGCTAACTAGGGCATTCAGCCCCTCGCCTGGTCAGCTCAGGGGCTTAGCTTCTGTTCTGGGGGCCTCATGCTGGCGAAAGCTCCAGATCTGACCAATCCGCTCGACCACCCGGTCTAGTTCACTCAGCTCCTGATGAATGCGCCCAGCCGTGGCCAGGTAGATTCCGTTCAAAGTACTTTCCCCTCTAGCTCGATGATGGCCTTTAAGCTTGGCTTACAGCGCTCCAGACAGACCAAGTCCACCTTAAACGCTGAAAGATCCTGTAGCTGAGCCACCGCCCTAAATTAGTCCAACGGGGCCAGCCCACTAACCGCCAAATCAATATCCGACGACAGATGAAATCGTTCTAGAGTCCCAAGGGAGCCAAAGAGAATCACGGGAGTAGCCTGAAACTCACGCTTCAGTAGCTCGGCGGCGGCTCCGGCGACCTGCCTAGCAGCCTCCAGCCGCTGAGCGAGACGCAACTGTCCGTCAGCGTCCCGCCGTTCCGCCGTGCGTTTAAATACAGCTAGCTCTTCTGCACTCAGGGTTCTCATAGGCCAAGCCTTTTACTATCGCCAATGCGGCTCAAAATACCGCGCCTACAGTTCGCAGCAGGGCACCACACCTTTCGCAGTATAAAGGCAGACTCTCTCGGGCTTTTCAAACATCCTCTGAGGTATTATTTCGTTTTCGCCTCCAGGGTTTCTAGGCGGCTCTTGAGTTCCTGGTTAGACTTCTTCAGGTCGTCCACCTCCTGGCGCAGCTTCTCGACGGCCTTGTCTTTGCCGATCGCATTTTGTACCTGCTGCACGGCCTCCTGGGCACGGCGGCGCACGCGGCCATCGGGGGTATGGTCAGCCAGACTTTGCAAGATGCCCATAGCCCGCCCGGTCTCAATGCCGCTCAAGCCCCCCACCGCCGATACCTGGGTGAGAAAGAAGGTTTCGCTGGCGATGGTCTCCAGCCGATCCAAAATGCGTTCTACATTGGGCTTGCTCTGGCCCTTGGAGATTGATCCCAGGGAGCGAATGGCGGCTAGGCGCAGGGCCTGGGGGGTGCCTGGCTCGGTGTACTTGAGCACCAGGTTCAGCGCCTCCTCGGAGGATTTGAACTGGCTGAGGGCGGCGATCGCCCCCGATCGCACCGTCTCATTCCAACCCTGGCGCTCCTTGAGAATGGTCTCCAGCAGCTTCAGGGTTTTCTTATCCTTGGCTTTGCCGTCGAGGTCGGCGGCCCCGACCTTGCCGAGGGAGCGAATGGCGGCCGCTTCGACGTAGTAGCTGGGATCGCCTTTTTCGGCGATCGCCTTCAGCGCCTTGTAGCTCTCAGGGGTTTTGATCTCCCCAAGGGAGTCCACCACCGCGCGCCGGACGCGGGCTTCGGGGTCTTGGAGCCCTTTCAACAGGCCCTCAACGGCCTGATCCAGCTTCACCGAGGCCAGTTGTTCGGCCACCTCGGCCCGCACACCCCAGAAGGGGTCATCGGTCAGGGAGGCGGCGAGGGCCGTGACCGCTTCGAGGCTGCCTTTCTTGGCCAGGGCGATCGCCGCCTCAATCCGCGACAGGGGGTCGGGGTCATGCTTGAGCTGGGCTTTCAGTTCCGCCACCGGATACTCCAGCTCCACGGTTTTGAGATAGTGGTTGCCCACATCAAAGCTGATGAAGTCGGGCTTTTTATCCAGGGGGAAGAACAGCGCCTGCTCCCGCTCGTGGATGCGCACGGTAAAGGGCTTCACATCCACGGTGTGGGTTTTACCCTTGCCCACCACGCCAAAGCCGATGGGAATACGTAGGTCAAACAGGCCGCTGGTGCTGCTGGTGTCACCGTCCTTGGCCTGGGTTTGGGTCACCGTAACCTTGGCCAGCTTGCTGTCGCCATCCCAGCTGTAGGCCACCTTGTAGTCGGGGTGGCCGCCGCGCAGCACGTACTGGTCAAACAGGGGGCGCAGGTTGCGGCCAGTGGCCTTGTCGATCGCCCGCAGCAGGTCGATGGTTTCTACGGTTTGGTGGGCGTTGTCCTGCACAAAGGTGTGGATCGCCCGCCAAAACAGGGCATCCCCCAGCTCGGCGCGAATCATGTGGTAGACACAGGCACCCTTTTCGTAAATGTGGCGATCGTAGAGTTCGATCGCCTCCCGGTAGACGTGGGTGACCATGGGGCGGCGGTAGCGGCCTTTGTCTTCGCTCAGGTAGCTGCGGGCCTCGCCCAGGCGGTAGTAGGCGGCGTCATCGGCACCGTATTCCTGGGCCGTCCACATCACTTCGGAGTAGGTGGCCATGCCCTCCTTCACCCAGGCGTGGCTCCAGTGGTTGATCACCAGCAGATCGCCAAACCACTGGTGGGCCAGCTCGTGGACGACGAGGGATTCGGAGCCGCGATTGTCGAGGGCGGCGCGTTCGTCCAGCAGGCAGCGATCGGTCAAGATCGTCACCGAGGTGTTTTCCATGCCACCAAAGATGAAGTCGGCGGCGCACACCTGGGCGTACTTGGGGAAGGCATAGCGGTAGCCGTACTTTTCGCTCAAGAATTCCACCATGCGGGGGGTTTTGCCCATGGTGATTTGGCCCTGGTCTTGGCGGCCCTTCTCCACATAGTAGGTAACCGGAATGTCTTGCCACTGATCTTGGATCACATCGAACTCGCCCACCGCCAGGGCCATCAGGTAGGTGGGGTGCAC
Source organism: Cyanobacteriota bacterium (assembly GCA_027483425.1). GTDB lineage: Bacteria > Cyanobacteriota > Cyanobacteriia > Phormidesmidales > Phormidesmidaceae > Nodosilinea. Next base: position 3,785 of record JAIXUR010000281.1, read on the forward strand.
CTGGGTTTGGTGCCAGTGGTAGATTTTGTGGTCGCCCTCGACGGTGGTTTCGACCAGTTCGCCGTTGGAGACGACCTGGTAGGGCGTGGGCACCCGCACCTTAATTTCTGAGGTAGAGAGCTGCCCCGGATAGTCAAAGCAGGGAAACCAGAAGCGCGAGTCTTCGTCTTCGCCCTGGGTCCACACCTGTATGGGTTTGTCGGGGTAGTACTGGTCGGGGCCAATGAAGTAGAGGCCACGCTCAGGCTGCACCAGGCGATAGGCGATCGCAACGGTAAAACTCTGCCCTGCGATCGTGGGCTTTTTCAGCCGCACGACCAGCTGTTCGCCGTCGTAGTCAAAGTCTTGCTTGGCGGTGCCCACCTTGACCGACGCGATCTGCTGGCTCACCGCATCCAGCGTCAGGCTCTCGATGCCGTCGCGGACGGGGTTAATGCGAATTTTGCAGGTGCCCTCGCAGATTTTTTGCTCCAGGTCCAGGCTTAGATCCAGCGCGATGTGCTCCACCTGGCCGGGGCGATCGGGGTTGTAGTGGGGCTTAGCCCCCGGCATTTCAAACGACTTATAGCCGTTGTTGGTGTCTTGCAGGCTCTGAAACATGCGGTGGGCGTTGGGCATTGGAGCAATGAACCTTATAGTGACATCGAAGTTTTTGGGCCAAAGACAACTCTATCTAAGAGGGTGTTTGAAACGCCGGAGAGAGTCTGCCTTTACACTGCGAAAGCGGGTCAAGGGGGCTCACCCTCAGGGGATTGACGATAGCCCTAGGGCTACTAGCACCAGGGAATGCCCTTTTCAAACATCCTCTCAGCCCTGAATCTGCCCTTGAGCAGGTCGACTGAAGCGCCTAGGGTAATCCTACTCTGAAACCCACTAAACCGTAGTCAGGTTGACGTTGCTTAACTAGCGATCGCCCCAGCCAAAAGGCTTTCAGCGTTTTAGGGCAGTTTACTAGTCCATCTCTTATCTACCCATCAAGTTCTCCTCAGAATTCTCAGACAGCCCTTAAGGGTTCCTCAGTTTGAGGTCAGATGCCTCTCAGCCACGACCCGCACTATAGGACTCAAGTTGATTGATTCAACGAACCCACCCAGTTCTTAAGGAGCCAACATTATGAAACGCACCGCACTCTTCATTCTGACCGCTGCCATTACCGCTACCACCGTCTCCCCTGCCTTTGCCGCTTCCACCTTCCGCCAGCTCAATGGAGAGCGCCTAGAAAACGCTTCCGTTAGCTTCGACCAACTCCTCAACGAAAATCTCGACAAGGTCGATTTTCAACAGCTCCGCCGCGAAAACCTCGACAAGGACGCCGTTAACTTCGACCAACTCCGCAACGAAAACCTCGACAAGGTCGATTTCCAACAGCTCCGTCGCGACAACCTCGACAAGGACGCCGTTAACTTCGACCAACTCCGCGACGAAAACCTCGACAAGGTCGATTTCCAGCAACTCCGCGACGAAAACCTCGACAAGGTCGACTTCCAACAGCTCCGCCGCGAAAACCTCGACAAGGAC
>JAIXUR010000209.1 GCA_027483425.1 Cyanobacteriota bacterium
GGGTTTTATCCGTTGGTTAGCTTGCTGCACGCTGAGTTAAGGCAAAAGCTATGATCTACGGCCTATCAGACGCTCAGCGGCAAGAAATCATTCAGTTCATCGCTGCCTATCCAGAGGTGGAGGAAGCGATCTTGTTTGGCTCCCGCGCCCTGGGTACCTATAAGCCTGCCTCGGATGTGGATATTGCCCTCAAAGGGCCGGGGGTAACGGCCTCTTTGGCGGCCCGGCTCAAGTTCGATATTGAAGAAGACACCTACCTGCCGTACTTTTTTGATTTCGTTGCCTACCCAACTATTACCCGCGAAGCCTTAAAAGCGCATATCGATGGCAAGGGCATATGCCTCTATCGCCAAGTAGACAACCCTGCTCGTCGTTAGACTCAGCCTTAAACCCTATTGAGGCTGAGGTGACTGGCCTAATCCACCCTCTTCTCTATCGTCCGCCCTCCTCCTGGGCTATGCTGAGGGAAAGCCCGGAGGAGGTACGGCCCGATGACGATCTCCAGTCCCGATGTCCGTTGGACGGTGGCGGATTTAGAGGTGCTGCCTGAGGATGGGCGGCGCTACGAAATTATTGACGGAGAGCTGTTTGTGACCAGAGCACCCCACTGGAAGCACCAAAATGTCTCGGTGAAAATCGGGATGGCGTTGGAAGGCTGGTCGGTTGGGAGTGGTCTCGGCGAGGCGGCGGTAAACCCAGGGCTTGTGTTTTCTGAAACTGACAGTGTGATTCCAGACGTGGTGTGGGCCAGCTATGAGCGGCTGGAAACCATGCTCGATGAAGCTGGACACCTCGTTGCGGCTCCAGAGTTAGTCGTTGAGGTTTTATCGCCTGGCGAAAAGAATGAGCGTCGCGACAAAGAAGCAAAGCTCAAGATCTACTCCACCTATGGGGTCTTGGAGTATTGGATTGCAGATCGCCAGCAGCGCAAGCTAGAGGTGTATCGTCGCGAGGGTGGGCTGCTGAAGTTAGCGGTTTCCCTCTATGCGGCCGATGAGCTGACTAGCCCGGTTTTACCGGGATTCAGGGTAAACGTGAGCCAGCTATTTTAAGACTCAGGTACTGGGAGAGCCCGGCTTCAGGTTGCTGTAGACAAAGCGCTCGAAGCTGCCCTGGTTGAGGTTGTTCCAGGCGTAGACGCGATCGCGAAACCCTCGCCAATCCTCATAGATGGCCTTAAAGTCAGCATCCTGGGCAGCAAACTCGTCGTAAAGGTCAAAGCTGGCCTCCTGGGCGGCGGTCATGATCTCGTCGCTAAAGCCCCGCAGCTCGACCCCGCTCTCGATCAGCCGCTTCAGCGCCTCGTTGTTGCGGGTTTCGTACCGCGACAGCATCTCTAGGTTGGCCTCAAAGGCCGCCGTTTGCACCATGGCCTGGTACGCCTCGGGCAGCTTCTTCCACTCGTCGAGGTTAATCTGCACCTCCAGGGTGCTGCCGGGCTCCCACCAGCCGGGGTAGTAGTAGTACTTGGCGACCTTATTCAGCCCCAGCTTTTCGTCGTCGTAGGGGCCGACCCACTCGGCGGCATCGATGGCTCCGGTTTGCAGAGCCTGAAAGATCTCGCCTCCCGGCAGGGTCTGCACCGTCACCCCCAGCTTGCTCATCACCTGCCCGCCCAGGCCTGGAATCCTCATTTTCAGTCCGGACAGGTCACTTACCTTGGCAATCTCGCGGCGAAACCAGCCCCCCATTTGGGTACCCGTATTGCCCGCCGGAAACTGGATGACGTTGAACTTGGCCGCGTAAAACTCCTGCAGCTTGGCTAGCCCGCCCCCTTCGTACAGCCACGCATTTTGCTGCTGGGGAGTGAGGCCAAAGGGTAGGCTGGCCCCAAAGCCCATCACCGGGCTTTTGCCAGTGTAGTAGTAGGACGCGGTATGGCCGCAGGGCACGGCACCCTGGGAAACCACGTTGAGCACCTCCAGGGGCGGGGCAATCTCGCCAGCGGCCCGGGGCGAAATGGTAAAGCGCCCACCGCTCATGGCGCTGATGCGATCGGCAAAGGTGGTGGCTCCGCCCAAAATGGTATCGAGGGCGGCGGGCCAGCTGGTGGCCATCTGCCAGTCAATCTTGGGCAGCTCGTCACCAGCGGCCCCATCAGCGGTCGCCCCGCCACCGGTCGGACTAGAGCTTTGGGCACAGGCAGCCAGGCTGGCCGTAGCGGCGGCAGCGGTACCGTAGGCCGTAGTTTTAATTACATTGCGACGCTTCATAGATCCCTACCCGTAATAACCTGACTCGTGACAAAAGCTGGGGTTGATTGTCTTACACAATCAGCCCCAATGGCAGATCTGGTAGGAAATCGTAAACCAACCCCTATGCAAGCCCAGATCCGGAGGCTTGCCGATAGGAAACCTCCAGAGCCCAGGTTGGCTTGAATATAGGGCCAGAAATCAGCCCGTATTGCGCATGCCAGCGGCAATGCCATTGATGGTGAGCAGTGCCCCCCGCAGCAGCTCACCCTGGCTATAGCGAGAGCGAATCACCCCCGTGGCCGCCTGGTCTTTGTACTGGCGCAGTCGCTTGAGCAGGGCGACCTGCAAGAACCCCAGGGGTACAATGGTGCCGTTGCGCAGGTACACCGATCGCTGCAGGTCGGGGTCGCTATCTAACAGGCGATCGTGGCCGGTAATGCGCAGCACCATGGCGCAGGTCAGGTAAAACTCCTGGGAGATGGTGTCAAACAAATTCAAAAAGCGCTCTTGATCCTCGGGGCTGGTGAGTTCGCGCACGTAGTGTTCGGCAATTTGCAGATCAACCTTGGCTAGGGTCATCTCGACCTTAGAGATCACCATCTTAAAGAAGGGCCACTTGCTGTAGAAGTAGCGCAGCACCTTGAGATGCTCCTCGGGCTCTTCGTCTAGAAACTCTTGGAGAGCCGTGCCCACCCCGTACCAGGAGGGCAGCAAAAATCGCGCCTGGGTCCAGCTAAACACCCAGGGAATGGCCCGCAGGCTGCTGAGGTCTTTTTTGCCGCCGCGCCGGGCCGGGCGGGAGCTAATTTGCAGCTGGCTAATTTCTTGAATCGGGGTGACCTGGTGGAAGAAGTTGACCAGATCGGGCTGCTCATAGATCAGCTGGCGGTAGTGGCTGCGGGAGCGCGTCGCCAGTTCCTCCATGGTCTCTTTCCAGGGCTCGATGTCGTCGACGCTGTTGCTCAGCAGGCTGGCCTGAATAACGGCGGTGGTGACGGTTTCTAGGTTGTAGAGGGCCAGGTCGGCGAGGTTGTACTTGGAGGCCAGCACCTCCCCCTGCTCGGTGATTTTGATCCGCCCCTTAATGCTGCGTCCCGGCTGAGCCAAAATCGCCTCGTAGGCAGGGCCGCCGCCACGCCCCACCGAGCCGCCGCGACCATGGAAAATACGTAGGGATACGCCGTAGCGGTCAGCGCTGGCTTGCAGGGCCTGCTGGGCCTTGTGAATCTCCCAGTTACTGCTGAGAAAGCCAGAGTCTTTGTTGCTGTCGGAGTAGCCCAGCATCACCTCTTGTAGGGGCACCGGCCGGGGGGCTGCCACGCTACCGGGCCCCTGGTCGGCGGGCAGGGCGGCCTGGCCCTGGAGCATCTTCAGGTAGAGGGGAATATTAAACAATTCTTCCATCACCGCCGGGGCCCGCTGCAGGTCTTCGACGGTTTCAAACAGGGGCACGGGCTGCAGGCTGCTGAGCTCAGTGGTGGGGTCGTAGAGACCGGCTTCCTTGGACAGTAGTAGCACCTCCAGCAGGTCGCTGACGGTGTGGCTCATGCTAATCACGTAGCTGCCACAGATATCGGTACCAAACTCTTGATGGAGCTGGCGCACCATGTGCATGGTGGCGATGGTCTCGCGGGTTTTGTCGGAGAAGGGTAGCTCGCGGGGAGTGAGGGGGCGGCGGGTCTTCAGTTCGCTGACCAGCCAGGCGATCTTTTCGGCCTCGGGCAGATCGCTGTAGGGCTGGGGCAAAATTTTCAGGTACTGGGCGATCTCGTCGAGGGCGTCGGAGTGGCGCGTGCTCTCCTGGCGCAGGTCGAGCTGGGCCAGGTTAAAGCCAAAGATTTCGACCTGGCAAATCAGCGTGCTGAGATCTTGGCAATTGAGGCCGGTGGCCTCCAGGTTGCGCTGAATCAGCCGCAGTTCGGCCAAGAACTCATGGCCGTAGCGGTAGATAGACCCCCCACTGGGGTCGTTGGAATGGTCGGCAAAGGGGTCACTGTGGTACAGACGCTGGCTGCGATCGAGGGTGTTCTTGAGTCGCTGCTTAACGTAGGCGAGTTTGAGGCGGTAGGGTTCTTGGCGGTAGCGAATGGCCAGCTCGTCGTAGATGTCGGGCATCTTGACCTGGTCTTGCTCGAGGGACTCAAGCAGCTCGGGCAGCACCTCGCTCCAGTGCAGCGACAGGCTGAGCAACTCGACGAGCCGGTCGATGGAGGCGATGTATTTGTTGAGCACCATGGTGCGCTGGTAGCAGGCGGTTTTCCAGGTCACCTCGGGGGTGACGGAGGGGTTGCCGTCGCGGTCTGAGCCGACCCAGGAGCCAAACCGACAAAAGCGATGGCGGGGCGGGTCGAGCTCGGGAAAGGTGGTGGCGATCGCGCGATCAAACCGCTGGTAGAGCTGGGGCAGGGCCTCAAACAACACTACCTGGAAGTAGTGCAGAGTGTAATCGACTTCATCGAGCACTGAGGGCTTAAACTGGTGCAGCTCGTCGGTGCGCCACCAGAGGCGAATCTCTTCGGTGAGCTGATCCTTGAGTTCTTCCATTTCCCACGATGAGGCTAGGCCCAGGGTTTGGGCGCTTTCTTCAGCCTGATCCATCTGGCGGAGAACTCTGGCGATGCGGCGCTGCTTGTCGCGGATGGTGTGGCGCACAATCTCGGTGGGGTGGGCGGTAAACACCAGCCGCACGTCGAGCTGGTCGATCAGGTTTTGGATCACCTGGGGGGGCACATTGAGCCGTTTGAGGGTGGGGAACAGCCAATGGAAGGTACCGGCTTCTTTGCGCGCGCCAGGGGGGTCAGCAATGCTGCGGCTGAGCAGATCGGCCTGGAAGAAACTACTTTTTTCTGGGTAAGGAGCCCCGTCACTGCCGTTGGATGGGCCGCCGTTGGATGGGCCGCCAAAAACGTTGAGCCCCGTCCGCTGGGCCAGCTCAGAGATTTCATAGGCGGCGCGGTACTGCTGCTGCTGCCCCCGCTGCTCATAGTGCTGCTCAACGATATTAATCAGCTGAAAGTACAGGGCAAAGGCCCGTGAGGCGCGGATAGCATCTTCTAGATCAAGCGCTTCGACCACATTGACCACGGCCTTAACCCGAGCCTCGGCGGCGGTGGGTGCCTGGCCTTCGGGAGAGCACATCTGGCGCAGCTGCTGCAGCAGCTTGAGCAGCTCCGGGCCGCAGGCGTGTTCTAGTACGTTCTCCCAGAGATCTTCGACTACCCGTAACCGATGGCGCAGCAGCAAATCTTGTCCAGAGAGCTGATCGGCCCCAGGGGCAGAAGGACTGGCCAGGTCAGGCTGGACTGCGGGTCGGGTATCCCCGGAGGAGTGGAGCGTAGAACTCATGGGTATGGCAGAGAGAGAACGGCGATATCGCAAAGATTCTATAGGATTACCCTGGTCGGAAGAAGTTTGTCTAGATGAACAAATTGAAAACGTTACAGCGATCGCAGGGCCTGAGTAGGGCATTCAAGCCCCTGGGGGATTGGGATTGGGGCGAGTTTGGCCGGTGTTCCCAAAACCGCCGATTTTTTTTGCCCCCGGCAGCCTAGGTTGCCGGGGGCGTGGGGGGGATGTTCAAATTGGGCAGCCGCTCGCCAGCCAAGAGCTGCTCGCTGGCTAGCCCCGCCTGGGTGAGGCCAGTGGCAAGGGCACGGGCGGTTAAAATACCCAACAGCACAGGCGGCACCAATACCCCGATCAGCACTTCGGTGGATAACCTGGCCATGGCCGGGGAGGGCGGCACTGGAGCTGAGCGACTAAGCAGGGTCATAGGATAAAACAAGATAAAAGAGGGCTTGAAAATCCGCAGGAAGTTGGCCTTTATGGGGCGATATCTATCTGACGATATCTATACTAAGGTGGCCCATCCCTCAGGGCATTGGTGGTGGTTCCAGGGCTGAGGCGATTTCTAGGCATGAAAGATCCCCCTTTTAATCTAGCGACTGTAGCGGCTGTGGGGTGGGCATTGCTCACCCGAAGTCACCTAACAGCACCAGGGAATATCCTGTTCAAACATCCGCTAAGCACAACCAGGACTTAACAACAATTTCTGGTCAGGTCAAGGGTAGAGGCCACCATCGGTACAATCGGTCACTAATATATTAGATTAGGAAGGTTTTAAGCTCAGCTAAGGCAGGGCCGAAGAGTGGTTCTGGGGCTTGCCTCGCCGGGAATTCCTTCGGGACTGGTTTTCTAAGGTGCTTGAGGTGCTTGCCGAGGGATCGTCGTCATGGAACTGGCTGCAAACCAGGAGGTCTAAATGCCGAGATGTTTAAATGTTTTTGAAGCTGCCCGAAAAGAAATCAGCCGATTAGCGCTGGAGTTGGTATAAATTAAACCGACTGTGCCTGCACTGGGCAACGGCTCAGTACGCTCAGTTCATGCCTGCCTTGTGACTAAGACTCTGACCACCGTCTGAGTGAGTACCCTAGCTCTCCATGCCCGTGTCTTTATCCCACCCGACCCTTAGCCCTAATTCGCCAGTGGCCAGTGTGCTGAGCTGGTTGAAAGACGCTATGGGCCTACCGACGGCCGAGCTGCATATCAAGCTGCGGGGCAATATTCTCCACGTGCTGTGTGAAACCCCAACGGCGTTAGAGCAGCCGACGGTACTCCTAAAACTGGTGCGATCGCTGCTGGAGGAGGGAGAGCAACTGGTACGACAGCACTATCCTCAACTGTACCAGCTTTATTTGTACAGCCGCCTAGAAGGGCAGTCAACCCCCGATTGGACGGCCCCTATCTACCTCAATCGGCTAGAGCGGCACCTGGCCCAGCTGGTGCTCGAAAACCAGGATGAGGCCGATATTAAAGCCACCCAGTCGCTACTGGAGCAATATACCCAGGGCCAGCCTGACCTCAAGCTCGGCGGTGAGGGGGGCAGTGGGGCCATTGTGCTCTCCAATCTGAGCCTAGCTCGCAAGGGTGATCCAGAGGCGATCGCCTGGTATTTGAGCGAAACCCTCAGCAGCCTTGATGTGGGGGTGTGGGTCAGCATTAAGGCCATCCCAGGCACCGCCCACCTGCACCGCATGGCGATTGCCGTTGACGATGTCGAATCGGATCTGCCCTTCGCCGAGGGGGCCAACGGTACCGACAGCACCATTCCTCGGCTGTGGATACTCTGTGAGGCCACCTATAGTCCCGACCCGTCGCTAATTGCCCGGCCCACGGCGGAGCGCCTGCGGCAGCTACAACTGACCCAGTTCAAAGATGCGGTGCTGCTGCTTCAGGTGCGGGGGGAAACCAAGCCTGACTGGAGTCTGCGCATTGACCTCACCCCACCCGAAGAAATGCTGCGGGAATGGGGCCGCTGGGGCGATACCGACGCGATCGCCCGGCTACTGTCGGCGGCGGTGGCCAGTTGGCACCTGGGCGTTACCGCCGAGCTCACCAACGGCACCCTGCACCTGATCTCCACGCCCCTGAGCGGTGACCACGACACCCAGCAGGCCGAAGGGCTAGCGTCTAAAGACGCCGTGATAGCTGCCCTGACGGAGCCGTTAGAGAGCCTTGCCCCCCAGGGCATTCACCGGGCGGTGCTCTATGGCCAGGCCGACGCGACGGCGACCCCGGCGTGGGTGCACTATTTAGACTTGCCCGCCGCTGAGCACAGCGCCCTGGCCGATACCCCCGAATATCTGGGTCAAACCGGCGACCTGCCCGCGATCGCCTTCCTGCTCACTCGCCTGCTTAACTCCAGCCTTGACGATCGCCTCGCCACCGGCGGCCAGCGGGTGCAGCTCTTGCAGCGCGACGGTCTACTGCACGTGATGGTTGATGGCCCGGTGGCCCCCCGCCGCCGCCTGGTGGCCCCGCCGATTACCAACTATTTGCTGTCGCTCAGCCCCGTCGGCATCGAAGGGGTACGGGTCTATGGACGGCGATCGGGCCAGGCTCAGCCCGCCTGGAGCTACGGCCAAGACTTTTTGACCCGCCGCCGCCTGGTGCCCGAGGCCGCCCCCGAGTTCACCGCCTCTGAGTCCTACGTCAACGAGCTGCTGGTACGCCCCGAGGGGCCCGTTAGCGCCGCTGTGGTAGAGGCCGATCTAGAGGAGGATATGGCCCTAGGGCCGTGGGTGCAAGATCTCCTGGCCCAGGGCCGCCAGCTGCTGCTGCGATCGCAGTTGCTGACCAGCGCCACCCCCGAGACAATCCCAGACAACGTCGAAAGCCTGGCCAATCTAGGCCGTTCAGACGGACTGAAAATTGCTGTGGTGTGGGCGGCGGTAGGGATCCTCGGGGCACTGCAAATGGACTGGTTGTTGGGGCAGATAGTCAGCCCGCAGACCCAGCAGGCCCGAGCGGAAGTGGTGAGTCCTGACCCAAATTCCCCTGGGGATGCCACCACTGATGGCTCCAACCCGATCGCAGATGACTTGGCCCAGCTGGACTGGCCCAACGCCCAAGGAGAAGACCAGGTAGGCGAAGGGTTTACCAGTGAACCTGGCGATCCATCGGGCCCTGACACCGGGGGGGCAGCCTTAGCCACTAGCCCTAGCCAGCCCATCGTCGCGATCGATGAGCTGGTCAACCGAGCCACTTTTAACAGCTTTAATAGCGACCAGCTGAACGAAAAACTAGCCCTCTACTACCAGCATCTCGAGCAGTCTGGCCCCCCCGACGTGATGATTGTGGGCAGCTCCCGAGCCCTACGGGGAGTCGACCCCGTGGCCCTGCGCAAAGAGCTGGCGGCCCTTGGCTACGACGACATCAGCGTCTTTAACTTTGGCATTAACGGTGCCACGGCCCAGGTGGTCGATCTGGTCATTCGCCAGGTGCTAGAGCCCGACCAGTTACCCCGGTTAATTATCTGGGCCGATGGAGCTCGGGCGTTTAACAGTGGGCGGGCCGATGCCACCTACAACGCCATTGCCGCCTCCCCTGGCTATCGCGAGGTGGCCAACCGGCGATCCCAGGAGGTCGAAGCCACGGCTGAAACGGCCGAGGACGGCATGGCCACTCCCCCTAGCTCGCTCCCCAACAGCTACGCCGCCATGGATGAGCGGATCAGCAATCAGCTAGCCAGCTTCTCGGCGGTCTATGGCGATCGCGATCGCCTCAAGGGCTGGCTGCAGCAGCAGCTGGCCTCAGCAACCCCAAGCCCGACCAGTGCCAGCGAAGAGGCCCTAGATGCCCCCATGCCCGCTGGCAGCACCATCGATTTCGATGGTTTTTTGGCCCTGTCGATCCGGTTTAACCCCGCCACCTACTACCAAGACTATGCTCGGGTCTCCGGTCGCTACGACCGCGACTACGAAAACTTTCGCCTAGACGGCCAACAGGCAGAGGCCCTGGCCAATCTGCTGAGCTTTACCCAGGCCCAGGGCATTCCCCTCGTCTTTATCAACACCCCCCTCACCGATGAATACCTCGATGACTACCGCCAGGCGGCCGAGGCTGAGTTCTTGCAACACATGCTCAAGCTATCGACCACGGAGGCTGGTTTCCTCTTCCGCGACTTTGCCCAGCTTTGGCCCAACCGCTACGACTACTTCTCTGACCCCAGCCACCTAAACCGCTACGGGGCCTACCAAGTGTCCAGCCAGATTGGGCAAGACCCGCTCATTTCCTGGCCCCGCCCTGCCGCCCCCCCCACTCCATGACTCTGCCCTCCCTGGTCTATACCCTCTTTTTGATCAGCGTCGTCGGTGTTTTTTGGACACTGGAGTCACTGCAGGCTCGGGTCTGGCTGCTGGTGGTAGCCAGCTTGATTTTCTATGCCTCCCTTCAGGTTCAGTACCTGCTGCTGATGGTGGCGCTGTTGCTAGCCACGTTTTTTATCGGCAACGCCATAGCCACCCCCCTGGACTGGCGCATCCCTAACCCCCGCTGGCAGTTCGCCGAGCGCGGCTGGAACCACCGCCGCACCAGCCTGCTGTGGCTGGGCATTAGCATTAATGTGGCGCTGCTGCTGGGATTTAAATACCTCGAGGGGCTGCTGCGGTGGCTGGGGCTAGAGTTGGGTACCGCCGATGACGGCACCCTGGCGCGGATCATCATGCCCTTGGGGCTGAGTTTCTTTTGCTTTGAGTGCATCGCCTACCTGGTAGACGTTTATCGAGGCTCCCCTGCGGCCCTCAACTTCTCTGACTTTGCCGCCTACAAGCTGTACTTTCCCAAGTTAATTTCTGGCCCCATTACCCGGTTTCATCCCTTCATAGACCAGGTCGAGCAGCACAAACCGCCGGGCCTCAACACCGCCGTGGAGGGGCTGTGGCTGATCGCCTACGGCGCCATGAAAAAGCTGTTAATTGCTGACCACATTGCTATCTTGGTCAACCTCAGCTTCGACAATCTGGAGCGGGCCGGCAGCGCCGACCTCTGGCTGGCCACCTTTGCCTACGGCCTCCAGCTCTATCTCGACTTCAGCGCCTATGTGAACATTGCCCGGGGCAGCGCCCTGCTGATGGGAATTACCCTACCCCAAAACTTTGACGCTCCCTACTTCACCACAAGCCTGGCCGACTTTTGGCGGCGCTGGCACATGACCCTGGGCGACTGGCTGCGCAATTACCTATACTTTCCCCTCGGGGGGTCTCGCCAGGGGCTAGCCCGAACCTGCCTCAACCTGATGGTGGTGATGCTGATTGCAGGCATCTGGCACGGCAACAACTGGGGCTTTTTAATTTGGGGGGCGCTGCACGGGGCCGGATTGGTGGTACACCGCCTGACCCAAGTGGTCGGCAAAACCGTTCCCACCCTTAAAGCCTTTTGGACGACGGTGCCAGGTATTGGCTTGGGTTGGTTGCTTACCCAGGGGCTGGTGTTCTTTAGCTGGCTGTTCTTTCGGCTCCCCGAGCCCGATCGCTTTACCCTGGCCCTACAGCGGTTGTGGGGGGTACCTACCGATGCTCAGTTTACCCAGAAGGTTTACATCGAGTCCTTGGGCTTTAGTTTTGGTCAACTGTTGCTGATGCTGTGGGGGGTCTTGGGGCTGATGGGGCTGACCTACCTGGTGCGCCGAGGGTTCAAGCTAGAGCTGAGCTGGCCGGTAAAGTTGCTGCTGGTGCCGGTGTTTAGCGTGCTGGCCTGGCTGTTGGCACCGGCGGAAACGCTGCCCTATATCTATTTTGATTTTTAACCTTGGGAGGCTGGGTACAGGAGTGGGGGCGTAGATGGGGCCTGGGGAAGATCTGCTACACTACCGGCCTCGGTGTAACAGATTGCAATCAATCTGGGAAACCCTCGACGATAGCCCTGCCAGAGGCTAGGTTTGTGGTTGTCTTATGATTGCTTCAGGCCGCCTACAATGACCGTTCAACCTCGATCGTCCCAACCTCGTTCCTCTTCTCCAGCCATCATTCTGACCAACATTGAGACCATTCCCGGCAAAGCCATTACCCAACACCTGGGCTTGGTGCAGGGCAGCTCGGTACGGGCCAAACACCTGGGCCGTGATATTGCCGCTGGCCTCAAGAACATTGTCGGTGGCGAGCTCAAAGGCTACACCGAGCTACTTCAAGAAGCCCGCCAAGAAGCCACCAATCGCATGGTGCAGGAGGCTCAGCAGAAAGGGGCCAATGCCATTGTCAACATTCGGTTTGCCACCTCATCCTTGGCCCAGGGTGCAGCTGAAATCTTTGCCTACGGCACCGCCGTGCGGGTGGATTAGCCATGGATGGACTGATTATTTTTGCCGTGCTGCTGGGCATTGGATATTTTTTCGGCACCCGTGCCGAAAAGCAGCATTTTCAATCGCTGCAGCAACGAGAGCAGGCTATTCAAGGACTGGTGCTCAGCGTTGTGGGGGCCAAAGCCTCTATTCCAAATGCCCACCAGGCACAGCTGTTTGTGGGTAGCGTAGTGATATCGTCAGACTTCTTTAAAACCTTCATTGCGGGGGTCATGACTTTGTTTGGCGGGCGGATTGCTGTCTACGAAAGCCTGCTCGACCGGGGTCGCCGTGAGGCCATGCTGCGCATGGAAGAAGCGGCGCTGGCCTGGGGGGCTGAGCGGGTGGTCAACATCCGCATTCAAACCGCTGAGCTCGGCGGCAACAACGGTCAGGGGGTGGTTGCGGTGGAGGTGATTGCCTACGGTACTGGCGTCAAATAGTCATGGGCCCAGGAGTCAGGAGCTAGGAGTCGGGAGGCAGGAGGCAGGAGCCGGGAGCCGGGCAAAACTTCTCGCCTTGGGCCTTTACCGGCTGGGGTTGGCCATGGGATAGGCAGGCCTCACCAGCTGGCCCAAAGGATCGTGCCGATGATGAGGCCGCCGCCGACCAGCGTGCGGAATGAGGGCACTTCTCCTAGCACCAGGGCGGCTAGGAGGATGCCGTAGACTGGCTCTAGGGCGCTGATAATGCTGGCCGTTTGGGTTCGCAGCACCGCCAAACTCTCGATAAACAGGGTGTGGGCCACGGCGGTACAGAGCACGCCCAAGACTAGCAGCAGCCCCACCTCTCGGGTGCTCAGGGCCAGGCTGGTCAAGGGTGCGATCGCCAGTAAACTGAGACAGGCAAAAAAATCTTGGTAGAAGGCTATCGCCAGGGCCGAATACCGCTGTCGATAGCCCTTGTTGAGCAGTTGCAGCAGGGCAAACGAGAGCCCCGACAGCAGTCCCCAGATCGCCCCCAGGGTGGTGGCTGACCCCGGCCGGTATTCAGGGATCACAAGGGCCACCCCGAGGACGACCAGGGCGGCGATCGCCCCATCGCGCCACCGCCAAGGCGTCTTAAACAGCAGGGGCTCCAGCAGGGTGACAAACACCGGAAAGCTGGAAAAGGTCAGCAGCCCAATCGCCACGGTAGCGAGCTGAATACTGTGAAAAAAACTCACCCAGTGAAAGGCCAGGAGCCCGCCCAGCAGCGCCATCCCCAGCAGATCCTGGGCTGACCGAGGGCGAAGGGTTTGCCCACCCAGCCCCAACACCAGCCCCAGGGCCAGGGTGGCAAAACCCGTACGGCCCAGCACAATCACCGTAGCGGGCAGGTCTAGAAACTTGCCGAACAACCCTGACAGCCCAAACAAAAACACCGAAGCATGAACCTGAAGCAGAGCGGCTTTGTGGGGGGACAGCGGGGGTGGACTAGGGAGCACCATTCTATGGCAACCATACCGTCAGACTGGCGGGATTGGCGCGATCGCCCTCAATCAGAACACCCCGATCATTGGCGGCCAGGTGGCGGGCAATTTTATACACCGCTTCTACCTCATCAATGGCACCGGCCCGCTCCGCCAGCGCCTCGATGCCCAGGGGCTGGTCGGCCTCCCGCAACACCTCCAGCACCCGCCGCTGGAGATCTAGAATGGTCGCCGCCGCCTGCTTGCCCGCCTCAACTCCGGGTTGGTGGTAGGCGTTGATGTTGACCAGCGAGGCATAGAAGCTCACCGCCCGCTCGTACAGGGCAATGAGCCCCCCGACGATGCGCGGGTTCACGTCGGGGATGGTGATCGTGACCGAGTCGCGGCCATTGTCGTACAGCGCGCTGCGGGTGCCGTAGAGAAAACCGTTGAGGTAATCGCCGGAGGTGACGTCGGGCTCCACTTCAATGTCGTCCTGGTTGGGCAGATCGTCGAGCACCTCAATAAAGGTGGCAAAAAAATTGGGTACCCCGTCCCGCAGCTGCTGCACGTAGGCGTGCTGGTCGGTAGAGCCTTTGTTGCCGTAGACAGCAATGCCCTGGTGCACAACAGCGCCGTCCAGGTCCTTTGCCTTGCCCAGGGATTCCATAATCAGCTGTTGTAGATAGCGGCTAAACAGCATCAGGCTGTCTTTGTAGGGCAACACCACCATGTCTTTTTCACCCTTGCCCTTGCCAGCGTGGTACCAGGCCATCGCGAGCAGGGCCGCTGGGTTGGTCTTGAAGTCCCGCCCACGGGTCGCCTCATCCATGACCTTGGCCCCGTCGAGCATGGCGCGGATATCAATGCCCTGGAGGGCGGCGGGCAGCAGCCCCACGTCAGACATCACCGAGGTGCGCCCCCCAATCCAGTCGTACATGTAAAACTCCTTGAGCCAGCCTTCGGCCTTGGCCACCTCGATATCCATCTTGCTGCCTTCCATGGTGATGGCCACGGCATGATCCACAAAGTTCAGCCCCAGTTTTTCGTAGGCTGCTTTGACCTCCAGCATGCCGTTGCGAGTTTCGGGGGTGCCCCCCGACTTGCTGGTGTTCAGAATGAGGGTGGCGGGGAGCTGGTCGAGCATGCGGGTCATGGTGCGGCGCATGCCCGCCGGGTCGGTGTTATCGATGAAGTGAATGGTCATGGGGGGGACATCGGGCGACAGCGCCTCGGCGACAAACTGAGGGCCTAGGGCTGATCCACCAATGCCCACCGAGAGCACATGCTCAAACCGAGGGGCCTGGGGGGGGCGAATTTCGCCAGCATGGATCTTGGCGGCAAAGTCTTCGACCGCCTTAATGTCCGCAAGAATGCTGTCGCGAATGTCGGCACTGGGGGCAATGTCTGGGTTGCGCAGCCAGTAATGGCCGACCATGCGATCTTCGTCGGGGTTGGCGATCGCCCCCGCCTCCAGGGCGGCCATATCCTCAAACGCCCGCTCAAACCGGGGGGCCATGGCGGCCACAAAGTCATCGTCAAAACGAATCCGACTAATGTCGAGGTAGAGACCCAGGCCATCGTGGTAGTACAGCCAGTCTTGGTACCGTTGCCACAGCGATTGGGTCATGGGTCATGTCCTCCAGGAGGTGGATAGGGCGATGGGATGTGGAGCTTGGGCCAGATCTGGGATCAGATCTTGGGCCAGATACTTAGTATGCCGGGTTAGGTGTAAGGAAAGATTAAGCACCAATAAGTAGGCCGACATGGAGATAAGAACTGGTTCAGCATCGACCTCGCTCCAGGGCTATCTCCCGGCCCGACCTGACCCACCCAAGCAGGCATGGCCATGGCGATATCGGTGTTCTCGCTAGCCCTTAGAGGTTTCATATATTTTGTCGATATGGTTAGGATTGACTTTCAGCATCAGAACGGGATTGCCCTATGCGAGAAAACTTTGCCGACGAAGAGTGGACGACGCTATTGCAAGCACCGATGCAGGTGGTGATGGCCGTTTGCCTAGCAGATCGAGTCGATCCAGTCTCTTTTCTACAAGAGCTTAAATCTGGGGTGGCCATTGTGGCCGAAGAGCTGCAGCGCAGCGATGTCGTCGGCGATCTGGCTCCTGCCCTGATTAGCAGCCTGGCTGAGCTTGACAATGCCGATGCGTTGCAAGGGGATCAGCTTTTGCTCAAAAAGCAGTTTGAGCTCTTGGGGTTGATTCAAACCTTTAAGAGTTCTAAGGAAGGGCGAGACTACGTGATCGCCAACCTGCAAAAGGTCGTCGCCATTCTCGATGTCAAAGCTACCGGTGCCCAGGCAAGCGAACTGAAACAGTGGCTGATGTCGGTGGCCATCAAAGTGGCCGAGGCCTACCGTGAGGGCGGTGTTCTGGGCATTGGTTCTAGCCGCATTAGCGATAAAGAAAACGAGGTGCTTAAAAAAATCAGCGAAGCGCTGGGAGTAAAGTACTAGGAGAGACCGTAGCATAGGCTACTTTATGACCCATAACTTTAGAGGCGAAGGGTCTTTGGGCCCACTGTGACTGGTTCTGTGTTAGCTACCCCCATCATTCACCTGTGTGAGGAAAAATACCCATGATCGGTTTTTTAATTAGCATTATTGTCCTGGCTATCAGCCTGTTGATTATTTCCAAAATCCCCCCTATTGGGGTCGAGATTGATAGCCCCATCAAGGCTCTGTTGGCGGGGGCTATTATTGGTGCTTTCAACGGTATCTGGGGCTTCTTTCCCAACGCCCTGCGTGGCTTCTTTGCCATTATTAGCCTGGGTCTAATTCCGCTGCTGGGGGCCATTGTTGTCTTTGGGCTCTCGGCCTGGCTGATTGAAGGCTTCCGCCTCCGCTACGGCATCTGGAGCGCTATTCTGGGTGCGATCGCGCTGGCCATCATTAGCTCCATTCTCAATGCCGTTCTCCGCTCCACCGGGTTGGTTCCCATCTAGTCTGTGCGGTAGCGCTTAAATCAAAAGCCCTGGCCGACTGGCCAGGGCTTTTGGCTTAGCTATAAAAGCGGATCAACCTGAGCCGGAATACCTGAATCGGCCAGGAGTCAGACCTCAGGGGCCAGACCTGAAGGCTGGTTATAATTTTG
This sequence comes from Cyanobacteriota bacterium, assembly GCA_027483425.1. Taxonomy (GTDB): domain Bacteria; phylum Cyanobacteriota; class Cyanobacteriia; order Phormidesmidales; family Phormidesmidaceae; genus Nodosilinea. Next base: position 16,314 of record JAIXUR010000209.1, read on the forward strand.
GTTTCTGACTCCTGAAGTCTGACCGCAGCCAGGATGTTTGCGTTGAGCCGGTGCTCCCAATCAAAGCGCTAGGCTTTTTTACGCCAGGTAATTAAAGACACTGACCATGAACCCCAGGGCTGCTAGCACCAAACCAGCCCCCATGAGGTTGGTTTGTAGCGTCGTGAGATGATAGGCAGGGCTGAGCCAGAATCTCAAGGCCTTGGTCACCAGAGGCATGACACCCCAGGTCAAAATCGAAGAGGTAATCAGATTATTAACCACTAAAGAGGTTGGCATGGGCCACGATCGCATAATGCCCAGGGCACTAAACACCATGCCCTGAATCATGATCGTCGGGTAGAGGCCCAGCACCACCGCCAGCACCTGCTTCCAGGGGGGTGGGCCCAGGCTGTGCTGTTCGGCCCCGCCAGCGTGGCCTGAAAACCAGCCCTCGAGCCCAGTGGTAAAGGATTTGTAGCGATAGGCCAAAAAGGTATTGCGGCCCTGTTCCAACAGATGCTGGCGATCGCTAGATTTGAGCCAGCGGTTCAGGTCTTCTGGGGTTCTAAAGTGAACAATGGAATACCATTTCACCACCCCATCATCGCAGTCTAGGGGTGGGCACAGGTCATTGCGGGTGTAGCCCTCAAAGGTGCGCGCTGTCTCCACAAGGCGCTCGTACCACTGGCGAAACAGAACCTCTTGCCCGGTGGGCACAATATATTCCACCACAAAGGTGGAATAAAAATAATCGTCTTGGGAGCCTTGGGAATCTTGGGAGCCTTGGGAGTTTTCAGAAAGAGAGGCCATGACAGACTCATCGTTAGGGTTCAGGTCAGCCATAGGTTCAGGGGTAATCAAAAGGGCCGCTGGTCAGCCAGCCCAGCCTTGTCGGACGCAGAGAGGATTACATGGCTAACACCGCTGCGATCGCGAATAGCCATTCCACAGGAGCGTATCGCCCTAGGAACTACCCTCAGTCAGATGCCCCAAGGCCGGATCTTTAAGACAACCACGCCTTAACCATCGACACCTAACGTCAGAATCCTTAAGATTCTGAGGCAAATGAACCATTGGTTCTTCAAAGTACGTAACATTTACAGTGATAAAGAGATACGTCTAATCCCTTGGCACAAAATACCCTAAACGAAAACACCGAAGACCTCAATAGCCTGCTGAAGAAAGCGGCCCTAGTGGCGGTAGCCTTGGTGGTGACGGTGGTGCTGAGTGTTGTGGCCATACGCTACGCCCAGGCCTCAGATCCCTACATCCAGGAAGTCTTGGCTCTCCAGGGCAACGGCAGTCGCGGTGAAGCCATTTTCAACATGAATTGTGCGGTCTGTCACGGTCTTGGGGCCACCGGAGAAGTTGGCCCCAAGCTTTTGGGCGTGTCTGACCACAAGACTAAAGTTGGCCTGATCAAGCAAGTGATTAGCGGCGAAACCCCTCCCATGCCTCAGTTCCAGCCCGAACCTAGGGACATGGCTGATCTCCTCAGCTATCTAGAGCAGCTCTAGCGATCGTGACAGGTTTATGAGAGCGGGCCGATGCTGGCTTAACAATTAAGGCGACGGCTCGAAGCCTCTAGCCTGAGTCGAGAACGACCTTGGTGGCCTCTAGGCACGGCCACTGAGGCCTTTGTAGCGTTGTAGACCCATGCTGGCACTCCTCCAGGGCATTAAGCTCTAAAGGAATGTTTATTTACAAAACTCCACAACTACAGTAATGTATGGATACGCGGGTTACAAATCTAAACAATTTGCCCCGTGTACCTTGAATCGATAAATACCAAGGACTAATACATCATGACTACAACTCTACAGCAGCGCGAAAGCGCTTCCCTGTGGGAGCAGTTCTGTCAGTGGTTGACCAGCACCGAAAACCGCCTCTATATTGGCTGGTTCGGCGTGCTGATGATCCCCACCCTGCTAGCTGCTACC
>JAIXUR010000261.1 GCA_027483425.1 Cyanobacteriota bacterium
CGCCTAAACGATCCCCCTAGATGCCGACTTAGAGGGTGTTTGAAAAGCCAGAGAGAGTCTGCCGAGGCGGTATCTTGTTTCCTAAAAATCTCCCCAACACAGGACATTCTCCCTGAATCAAGACATCAGGAGTCTACCGCACCACCCCTCCTGACTCCTGACTCCTAACTCCTGACTCCACAAAAGCCGCCAGATGCCAAGCATCCAGCGGCCTTTAATCCCAGGCAAACCAGTTTCGCGAGGCGGGGCTACTTGCCCATGCCCAGTTGCTGAGCCTTCTGGTACACCTTGCCCTCGGTCAACAGCGACGGGGCAATCACCACCTCCACCTGCTGCATTTCCCTCAGATCCTTGGCACCCAGGGTGCCCATGCTGGTTTGCAGAGCCCCCAAGAAGTTGTGGGTACCGTCGTCGAGCAGAGCCGGGCCCCGGAGAATCTGCCCTAGGGTGCCGGTGGTGCCCACCTTAATGCGGGTGCCCCGGGGCAGCACCGGGCTGGGGGTAGCCATCCCCCAATGGAAGCCCCGCCCAGGCGCTTCGGCAGCTCGGGCAAAGGGCGAGCCAATCATCACCCCATCGGCACCGCAGGCGATACATTTGCAAATGTCACCGCCGGTAACCAAGCCACCATCGGCGACGATGGCCACGTAGCGACCGGTCTCGGCAAAGAAGTCATCACGGGCGGCGGCGCAGTCAGCTACGGCCGTCGCCTGGGGAATCCCAATGCCCAGTACCCCCCGCGAGGTGCAGGCAGCACCGGGGCCAATGCCCACCATAACGGCGGCGGCCCCCGCCTTCATTAAATTAAGGGCCACCTCGTAGGTGACGCAGTTGCCCAAAATCACCGGCATGGGCATCTCAGCACAGAAGGCCGCCAGATCGAGCGGCTCGATGTTGGCGGGAGCCAGGTGGGCCGTTGACACCACCGTGGCCTGCACAAACACCAGGTCAGCCCCGGCAGCGGCAATGATGCCCCCAAACCGAGCCGCCCCAGCGGGGGTAATGCTCACCGCCGCGACACCGCCCCCCGCCTTAATCGCCTGAATCCGCTGGGTGATCAGCGCGGGCTTAATGGGCTCGGCGTAGAGGGTTTGCATGAGACCCACAAACTCGTCGTTACCCACGGCAGCAATCTGGTCGAGGATCGGGTTGGGATCGTCGTAGCGGGTTTGAATGCCCTCCAGATTAATCACCCCCAGGGCCCCGAGCTCAGAGAGCCGAATGGCCATGGCCACATCTACGACCCCATCCATGGCGCTGGCAATAATAGGAATGTCGCGCTCAATACCGCCAATCTGCCAACGGGTGTCAGCCAGGCTTGGATCCAGGGTTCGCGGCCCTGGGACCAGGGCAATTTCATCAATGCCGTAAGCTCTACGGACTGTCTTACCGCGACCAAGTTGTATATTCACGTCCTTCTCAACCTCTGGGCCAAAACCATTAGGTTAGCCTAGCAAAAAAGAATTCTCGCCGTATAGCTGCCCCCTGGCGATTGAGCTGAAACCTCCCGGCGGTGGGGGGATCGGCGGTGGGTGATAAGATTGGTCAGGCTCGCGCTCGAGCCATGCTTTTCTACTGGGGAAACAACCGTTGTGAATCTGTCATCGCTGACGTTTTTACGCAAGATGCGATCGCCCAATCGTCAGTTTGCCGTCATTGGCCTGGGGCGGTTTGGGCGAGCGGTGTGTACCACCCTCAACAATCTCGGTTATGAGGTTTTGGCGGCGGATACCGACGACCGGCGGGTGAGCCAGGCCCTCACCGATAAAATTGCCGCCCATGCCCTCCAGCTCGACACGACCCAGCCCTCGGCCCTGCGAGAGGCCGGCATTACTGACTTTGACACGGTGATCGTGGCGATCGGCAACTATGTCGAAGAAAGCATTATCACCACCCTTAATTTAAAAGAGGCCGGGGTTAAAAACGTCGTAGCTAAGGCGTCGTCGGAGATCCATGGCAAGCTGCTCGATCGCGTCGGGGCCGACCATGTGGTCTTTCCAGAGCACGAGATGGGGTGTGAATTGGCGCGATCGCTCACTTCCCCCGGCATTCTCGATCGGTTTGAAATTGACCCCAACCACAGCATTGTCGAAATCATTGTGCCTGAGGCCTTTGATCAAAAAACCATCGTCGATCTCGATCTGCGCAACCGCTACGAACTCACCCTCCTCGCCCTCAGCCAAGATAACCACCCCGACCAGTTTGAAATTAACCCCAGCCCCGTCACTCGCCTCAAGGCCGGTGGGCTGATGGTGGTGATCGGCAGCAACAAAGGTCTAGAGCGTCTACCGATATAGCCCATGCGAGTGCTTGGTTTGATCAGCGGCACCTCCGTAGACGGCATTGACGCCGCCCTAGTGGAGCTTAGCGGCCAGGGCTACGGTGTAACGATCACCCTGATTGACGGCCTCACCTGGCCCTATCCCGCTGAGCTACAGCGGCAAATTCTGGCCCTCTGCGCCGGGGAAGCGATTTCCCTCGAGGCCCTAGCCACCCTCGATGATCAGGTGGCCCTGGCCTTTGCGGCGGCGGCCCAGGCGTTGATCGCCCAGGCTGGCCCCGCCGATCGGATCGCCTCCCACGGGCAAACGGTGTTTCATCGCCCGGTGGGTCGCCCGGCGCTCCCCGGCCGGGGAACCCTGCGCCTGGGCTATAGCCTACAGCTGGGGCGCGGAGCCGTCATTGCCCAGCAGGTGGGCTGCCCCACCGTTAGCGACTTCCGCCGGGCCGACATTGAAGCCGGGGGCGAGGGGGCACCCCTGGTGCCCATCGTCGATCTGTGTTTGCTCAGCCATCCCCAGCAGCGGCGGTGCGTGCAAAACCTGGGCGGCATCGGCAATGTCGCCTATCTACCCGCCTGGGATCGCCAACCTGATCAGCCCCCGCCCAAGGTACTGGGGTGGGATACGGGGCCGGGCAACTCGCTCATGGACATTGCCATGCACACCCTATCGGAGGGCACGCTAACCTACGATCGCGACGGGGCCTGGGCTGCCCAGGGCACCCCCTGTCAGTCCCTAGTCGAGGAGTGGCTCCAGCACCCCTACTTTCTTCAGCCGCCCCCCAAATCCACCGGCCGTGAGCTGTTTGGCTGGGACTTCTTTACCCAGTGCCACCGGGCGACGACAGCCCGAGGTCTAGGCCCGATGGATATCATGGCCACCCTCACCGAGTTCACTGCAGCCTCGGTGGCCCACGCCTACCAGACCTTTCTACCGGCCCTGCCAGAGCTCGTGCTGGTGTGCGGCGGTGGTAGCCACAACCCGGTGCTCATGGCCCGCCTGCAGGCCCACCTGCCAGAGATACCGGTGCAGCCCACCGACACCGTGGGCCTATCGGCCAGCTACAAGGAGGCGATCGCCTTTGCCGTCCTAGGCTATTGGCACCACCAGAGATTTCCGGGCAACCTACCCTCGGTCACCGGAGCCAGGGGCCCCGTCGTGCTGGGATATGTCAATGAACCCTGGCCTGTTCTCTAACGGTTCCCCTAACTGATTGTGTGCTAACCATAGGGGGTGCTCTCGCCCCGTACCCCAGTCGGAGCAATAGAGCGTATGCTGAAGAAATGGGACAGAATACAGCAGGTCATGCACGACAGATGACGCAGGAGATGTCATGGGCGATGGCAATGGCTGGGGGAGTGGCTTGAGTGCATAGCTTTTTAATTGAGCCTGGACGTTGGACGCTCCAGGGCAACTGGATGGAGCGAGACCGGTTACCCATACCCGTCAAAGGAAAAATTTTAATCGCCTGGAGCCGCGATGACTGGTTTACCATGGTGATGAAGCTGGCGCTACCCGATACGCAACCAACGGAAATGGCGTTGCAGTACCGGGGTCGACTCACCAGCGGTGACTGCCAGTACACCTTTGTGCTACAGCATAGTCTGCTCGGTCGGGTCGAGGGGGAGGGCTGGGTGGCCCCCGATTCTATTATTCAGCGGTACTGGGCCCTGGGCGATCGCCAGCGGCGCACCGGGTTTGAAACCCTCTACCGGCTTGACTCCGATCGCTACCACCTCTCCAGCGGCATTATGACCGGTCACTACCTCACCAGCGCCATGGAGGCCACCCTACACCTGCAGGGGGCACCGCTAAACCAGTAGACCAGAAGGCTACTAGGTCAGTCTCCTGAGCCAGTAGCCCCCACCAGAAGGCCACACCAGAGAATGTACTACAGTGGAACAACATTATTGGGCGATCGCTGGGCATATTAACCCTATATCCTCGCATCGCTGGGCCAAACAGAACGAACGCTGGGTGCCTCTTTAGCATCCTGTTTAATCCACTGGCGGCCAGGGCGAAGTGTCTGACCGGGCACCGTGGAAAAGCCCTAAGCACAGGCCCAGCTCTCCATTGATTGACTGACTGACCCCCACCCTATGGCTGATTCAAACCTAGGCTCTAAATTAGCCAATCGCTACGAGCTGCTGGCACCCATCGGTCAGGGGTCGATGGGCCGAGTGTATATGGCTGAAGATTTGCTGTTGGGTAACGTTAAGGTCGCCATTAAGCTGCTGTCCCAAGCCATACCGGGCGAAAAAATGCGCGATCGCTTCATGCAGGAGGCCATGACCTGCGCCCAGCTCGGCCAAAAAAGCATTCACGTGGTGCGCGTCACCGATTACGGAGTCAACGATGACGAGGTACCCTTCTACGTCATGGAATACCTCCAGGGGCAAAGCCTGAGCCACCTGATCGACCTCCAGCCCCTGCCTATTCCTCGTTTTTTGGGCCTGATTCGACATATTTGCCTGGGCCTGCAAACCGCCCATGAAGGCATTATCCTCAAACGTCAGCCCAAGCCAGTCCCCATCATTCACCGTGACATTAAGCCCAGCAACATCATGATTGTGCAAGACCCCACCCTAGGGGAATTGGCCAAAATTTTGGACTTCGGCATTGCCAAGCTGGTGCAAGTCGATAGTGACCAAACCAACTGCTTTATGGGCACCCTGGCCTACGCCTCCCCAGAGCAGATGGAGGGGCACGAACTCGACCGCCGCTCCGACATCTACAGCCTGGGGGTGATGATGTTTCAGATGCTCACCGGCCACCTGCCCCTGCGGGCCAGTAGCCACACCTTCGGGGGCTGGTACAAGGTGCACCAAACCCAATCCCCCAAGCGCATCAGCGAGGTGGATAGCACCATCAAAATTCCCAAATTGCTCGAAGATTTGGTCATGGGCTGCATGGCCAAGGCTCCCCAAAGTCGACCCCAGACCACCCAGGAGATTCTTCAGATTCTCGAGCCCCTCCAGGATCGCTACATCAATGGCTTTCGCATCAGCCAGCGCATTAGCACCACCCTGACTCGGGTGCCCGTTACCCGCCAGCCCCTAGCCACCGAAGCGATCCAGACCGACCCCGTCTGCAAGCTCACGGTGTGGCCACCCACGAAGCCCATTGCCGAAATCGTTTTTCCCCACGCCCTGCCCACCAGCCACGGGGCCCTCGCCACCCTATGGGCGATGATGCCCGAGGCTGAAGTTAACCGACGGCTGGTGAGCACTCGCTACAACACCTTCATTTGCACCATGACCCCTCACCCCATGATGCTGTGGCTAACGGTGCTCTACAGCGGTACCCATGGAGCCCGCTGGTTGCCCTGCTACCTCGATCTCAAACTGGCCCCAGGCCAAGACATGGCCGATCTGCTTAGCAAAACGGGAACCTATAAGCTCCTGATGTTTGCCCTCGAGAACCCCCGCCGCTGCGCCCATGTGCTGGACTGTAGCGTCTCTGCCCCCCAGCGCAGCCTGCTGCAAGAGTGGGCCATCAATGCTCGCACCCGTCCCTCTACCGGGTCAACCGGCATTAGCCGCGATCTCCTGCGCAATGAACTGCAGACCAATCTCAAGGCCAAAGTGCTGCAAAGGCTAGAGTCTATCTACGTCGATACAGGGTCTAATCTATCTGACTAACGCCATAACACACCCAGCAGAACCCCGCGATCGCAATTTGAGAGAAAAATCCTGCATTGACGTCATTCGTGGTACAACCCTGAGTGATGTTATTCCATTGGGGAGCCTTGCCCATGTCTGCCGATACCTCCTTCATGGGCGAAGCGATCGCCGCCTTCGATGAATGGCCAACAAAGCTGATAAAGCTCCCTACTGACCCTTACCAATGGCCCAAAACTGCAAGACGCTGAGAATACTATCCAGACTCAACACTGACAGCACACTACCGGCGCTGCCGATGCTGAGAATGCTGCCAGCGCTGCCGATGCTGAGAATACTGCCAGCGCTGCCAATGCTGAGAATGCTCCCCGTACTACCGATACTGAGAATACTGCCGACACTGCCCAGGCTTAACAGGCTGAAGTAGCTCCCTCGGCTTAAAATGGCGCGGTGCCGTGGGAGGTTCGCATATCCATTCAGGGTGGTAGGTGAGGTTTGTTGCATGTCAACTAGGCGCTTGTGATCTGCGCAATGCTTGACTATGGGCCGCTTGCTCCCGTGATGGAGAGTGCTCAGGTTTTTGTGTAAATTCTCATCAGCCCATTGATCTAGATCCCTGAAAGTCTTGTGGGACAGGCAGGATGCCTGTCCTCCATGGGCAGACGAAGCGGTATGATTGGTCGGCTCAATCCTGCGGGAGGCCTCAAACCTCCCCAGGATAGGCCCCATTGGAACAGCCGTCACGGCTAGGCTAATTGGGGAAAAACAGCACCGGGTGCCAGCTTTCCCGCAAAATTTCCCGCGTCAGGCTAGGGGCCGCCCACCGGAGTAGGCCGCCTACATGGCTCGAGCAGGTGGCGATCGCACCAATGTCGTGGATTTCAGCGGCTTTGAGAATTTCGGCCAGGGGGTTGCCCTCCACAATCGTGGTGGTCACCACCAGGTTAAGAGCCGCTAGCTCGGCCTGGATCTTGTCTAGCTCCTGCTGCGCCTGCTGTATAGGGCGATCGCCATGGAGTTCGCGGCGTAGGTTGTCGTCAATCACCCACAACAGCCGTACCCGCTCTAGGACCGAGTTGGGATTGTGCGTGACCTGGTGATGAATTTTTTGGATCAGATGCTTGCCCCCGTCGGTGCCATCGTAGGGTACCAGCAGATAGCGAAACAGGTGGGTACAGCGTAGTTCAAGTTCGGCAGTGGTAAAGGTTGCCACCAGTTGAGGTCGTAAAACGATGATCGGCACGCCAGTTTTCTCGACCAGGTTGGCCGTGGTGCTGCCAAACAGTTTCTCTTCTAGCAGGGTGCGGGTGGGGGTACCGACAAAAATCACATCCACCTGGTACTGCTTAGCCAGGCGTAAAATGCCCTCGGCCGGGCGGCCCATCTGCACCTCGATGGTCACCTCAACATCGTCGGGCACATCCCGCAACAGCTCCTGCAGCCGCTGCCGAGCGGGTTCTAAACGCTCCGAATCAGCACGGGGTATTTCGGGGCCACTCTCCAACGACACACTGTGGAAAAACACCAATGACTTAAATCCCCCAGCCGCGAGGCTCGGCACAAACTGGGCCAGGCGGTACATGCTATCGGTAAAGTCGGTACAAATGAGCGCGCGCTGAAACATAGATCCCCCGTCCAGGTGCAACAAGATAGACAACATTGGTGTCGCTGAGCCGGGCCATCACCATGGCCTCACCCCAGGGCTTATCCCAGGTAGGAGCGCGAGACCCCTTAACTACCATAACCCTAGACTGAGCGGTTTCAAACCCGCTCAAATCACCCAAGCACCGTAGCTTGTCCTCACCACAGGGGCGATAACTATCACTAAAAAATTCTGGGAATATCTATCGAAATCTGGCTGCACTGCGCTCGCTGCAGGACAATACCAATATTCCTTGGTATTAACTGTTCTTGACTGGGTTCTTGACTACCCTGAACGCTAGCCGCCGTTCTTGCGAGTTAACCGTTAGCTACAGCCCTCAATCCCAGGCTGCCGCCGTTGAAACTATCGCGCATAACGTCATTACTTAGCATCGAAGGTGACGCCCCGGCATCCCCGGCCTGATTCTGAGAATCTTGCGAGAGAGGGAGGTCGCCGTCTTCATGCCGTCCTGGCTAGGCCAGGTTAGAGCTGGGGATTGGGCCCTATGCCCCACTCATGCTTGAGAAAGCTCTTGTACATGGTTTCTCGCATCATCATCTGCTCGTACAGCTTGACTAGAAACTGCTGGGCCTGCTCCCGGCTCATGCGGTCTACCTGCGATTCAAAGGATCGCAGACTGAACTGTTGCTCCAGGGAAAGTTGCATGGGTTCGTTCATGGATTTGCTCCTGAGAGAGAGAACAACGCTCCGATGGCGATCAGCGTCCCCAGACCGAATCAGTCAGGGCCACTGCACTCGATGCACCCGACCAGCCCTCCAAACCGGAAAACCAATCTCAATGCATCGGGTTTTCGCTACCGGGATAAGTTGTAACCACAACGGTGGCACCGGCCAATCCGCGATGGTTTACAAATTATAACAATTATTTGACAAAGATCCACTCATCCGATTTTCAGGTCTATACAGCGAGTTATTCATCAGCCGGCATAAACCGGCTAAGAATTTACAATGTTTAGCAATGACCGCTAAGCTAAAATGCTCAGCATAAACTTCTTAATACATTCTTCGCTCAAACGGCCGCGATCGGGCTCGAGCCTGAGGCTGATCTTTATCAACCCAAGGGAGTGCAACTTTCATCCATTGGGGTAGGCGGCCACCGCCACTGGGGTGAGGGCAAGCTGAAGACAGCCCTTCTGAAAGCTGACTTTTCACGTTAAGTTCTTGGCTAGTGTGCATGAGCTTGCAAGCCAGGGCAAGAGAGCGCTGTAGTATTAACGATAACTATCACCGGGGAGAAGCCAATGGACGCGACGCGAGTAGAGGAGAACTTTGGTGGGTGTACCTTGGGAGACCAACGACTGACTCGCCGCGCGTTAAGCCTAGGGATCGCCCTGAGTGAGCACTTTGGGCAAGCGCTGGCGATGAGCTTTCAGAGTGCGCCCGCGCTGAAGCGGGCCTATGAGTTTTCGCCAATGTCAAAACCAGTTTCGAGGCGATGATAGCGCCCCACTGTGAGCAGACCCGCCGCCAGGTAAGCGAGCAAGCGGTGGTGTTGAGTGTGGGGGACACGACGTATCTAGACTATCGCGAGATCGTCAAGAAGCGGGACGGGTATGGGCCCCAGGGCAATGGTGAGAGTGGGGGCAGTGGTGGTAATGGCCTGCTGTTGCACAGCGCCTTGGCGGTTGACCCCGAAACGGGTCAGCCGGAGGGGCTGTTGTGGCAAAAGCTCTGGAACCGTCCGCCGGTCGTGCCTCCCCCGGCAGGTGAAACCCCTGAGCAGCGCCAGCAGCGACGAGCCGCGGCCAAACAAGCCAAGCAACGACGTCCCTTTAGCGAAAAGGAGTCCTATCGCTGGGTCGAAGCCATAAGCACCGTCGAGGCTCAGGTGCCCTCAAGCACCCGGGTGATTCATGTCTTTGACCGGGAAGGCGATATCGCTGAAGTCTTTGCTCACCGCAGCACCTGTGAGCACACCGGGGTGGTGGTGCGGGCCGCCCACAATCGAGAGCTTGAGGGAGATCCCCATCGGCTGTGGGAGACCTTGGTGGAGCAGCCGATTCAGGCGGTTCATGAGGTGAGCCTCAGCACCACCAAAACGCGAACGGGCCGCACGGCTCATCTAGCGGTCAGGTTTTGTCGGGTTCAATTAAAGGCTCCACCCCGATTAGGGCGCAAGACCACGTTTCCCGTCTATGCCGTCTATGCCCATGAAATCGACCCGCCCGCTGACGAAGAACCGGTCTCCTGGATGCTCCTGACCAGTGAACCGGTCACGACCGTTGAAGCGGCTCTCACCATCCTGCGCTGGTACGGCTATCGCTGGCGGGTGGAAGCCAGCTATCGCCTCAAAAATCAGGCCC
>JAIXUR010000170.1 GCA_027483425.1 Cyanobacteriota bacterium
ACCAAATGCGCGTTCGTCAGCAGGCCGAAACCGAAAAGCTCGCCCTGGCCAAAGCCGCCACCGACGCCGCCCGCCAGGCCGAGTGGGAATTTCACAACGCCGTGCTGGCCATGAAAGAATGCGTGCGCGGCCAGTTTGGCTCCGACAGCAACGAAGCCCAGGCGATCGGCTTTAAGAAAAAGTCTGAGCGCAAGCGCCCCAAGCGCCAGGCCGCCTAATTCATACATCTATCCCAGGATGCTGAGCCGCCCGTAGAACAATTCTGCGGGCGTTTTTGATGGCCAGCAAAGGAATTCCGTAGGGGCAAACGGCGTTTGCCCTCACCCATCGGGGGTAGGCAAACAGGATTGGCCGCCTTGAATAGTCCCCTGGTTAAATCAGCCAATGTTGCCCTGGGCGCAAGCCTTGCGCCCCTACAAAAGTTCTGGCGCTTGCCAGTGGGGATTGATCAAACTCGTCATTACGTGGTCTTGCCACTGGCCATTGATAAACAGATAGTCTCTGGCAATGCCCTCGATCTGAAACCCCAGCCGCTTGAGTACATTGGCGCTGCGGTGGTTGTGGGGCATGTAGTTGGCCATCACCCGGTGCAGTTTGAGGGTGTCAAAGGCGTAGGTCATCAGCCGCTGACCGGCCTCGGTCATGTAGCCTTGGCCCTGGTGCTGGGCCGAGAGGCCATAGCCCAGGGTGGCGGCTTGGAAGGCTCCCCGGACAATGGTATTCAGGTTGATGGTGCCAATGACCTGATCCGGCTCGGTCTGAAGAAAGATCAGCAGCTTGACCCCCTGATCGGCGTAAAAGTCACTTTCGCGAGCCGCCAGCACGGTCTTCCAAAAGTCACGGGTGTAGAAGCTGGCTGGGCGCTGGGGCTCAAAGGGGGCCAGGTAGGCCCGATTGACCCGGTAGTAGTGCAAAATCGCTGGAATGTCATCGGTTGTGCCCAGCCGCAGTTGTAGCCTGGCGGTGTTTAGCTCTGGCGGTTTCATGATCATAGTTGTCCATAGTAGTGGCGCACCGAGGGTTGAGCTGAGCACTGAAACACCATTCTCCGGTGAGGGGGCCATTGTTTAGGGTGCCATTTCGGTATAGTAGGGGTCTGCGAAATCGAGGACTAGATAGCTATGGCGCGCCTGGCACTGTTGAGCGTATCCGATAAGACCGGGCTGGTAGAGTTGGCCAAAACCCTAGTCGAGGAGTTTGGGTTTGACCTGATTAGCAGCGGTGGTACAGCCAAGGCGATCGCATCGGCCAATCTCCCCGTGACCAAGGTCTCTGACTACACCGGCTCGCCCGAGATCCTCGGCGGTCGGGTGAAGACACTGCATCCCAAGATCCACGGCGGCATTTTGGCCCGGCAAGACCTGGCCGAAGACCAGCAAGACCTGGCCGACAACGGCATTCGCCCGCTGGATCTGGTGGTGGTGAATCTCTACCCCTTTGAGCAGACGATCGCCACAGCAGGCGTCACCCTGGCCGAGGCGATCGAGAATATCGATATCGGTGGGCCAGCCATGCTGCGGGCGGCGGCCAAGAACCACGCCCACCTGGCGGTGCTGTGCAGCCCTGAGCAGTATGGGCCTTACCTAGAGGCCCTGCGATCGCACGGGGGAGAGACCCCGCTGGAGTTGCGCCAGGCCTGGGCGCGGGCAGCATTTTGGCATACGGCCAGCTACGACCAGGCGATCGCCACCTACCTGACCCAATCCGTCAGCGAACCAGGTACCGGCGAGGCCGAGGCGCTGCCCGAACAGTGGGCGCTGACGGGTCGCCAGCAGGCCACCCTCCGCTACGGCGAAAATCCCCACCAGACGGCGGCCTGGTATCGCACGGGATCGATTCCTACCGGCTGGGCCGGGGCCGAGCAGCTCCAGGGCAAAGAACTGAGCTACAACAACCTGGTGGATTTGGAGGCCGCGCGGCGGATTATCGCGGAGTTTCCCGCCGATCGCCCTGCCGCCGCCGTGCTGAAGCACACCAACCCCTGCGGGGTGGCCACGGGGGATACCCTGGCGATCGCCTACCGCCGCGCCTACGATGCCGATGATGTCTCGGCCTTTGGCGGCATTGTGGTGCTCAACCGCCCCATTGATGCCGACACCGCCCAGCAACTGGCGGGTACGTTTTTAGAATGCATTGTGGCGCCGGGGTGCGATCGCGCTGCCCAGGACATTTTGGCCAAGAAGCCAAACCTGCGGGTGCTGGTGCTGGCGGATCTGCTGACGGGGCCAGGGCAGGTGGTGAATGCGATCGCCGGGGGTTTTCTGCTCCAGACCCCTGACACCTACCGGGATGACCCCGCCACCTGGCAGATCGTGACCGAGGCCCAGCCCACCGAGGCGGAGCTAGCCGAGATGCTGTTTGCCTGGCGGGTGGTGAAGCATGTTAAATCTAACGCCATTGTGGTGACCCATCACCAGCAGACCCTGGGCATTGGCGCGGGGCAAATGAACCGGGTGGGGTCTGTCACCCTGGCCCTGGCCCAAGCGGCGGCCAAGGCCCAGGGGGCTGTCCTGGCCAGCGATGGGTTTTTCCCCTTCGATGACTCGGTGCGCACTGCCGCAGCGGCAGGCATTCGGGCGGTGGTGCAGCCTGGCGGTAGCCGCCGCGACGACGACTCGATCAAGGCGGCCAATGAACTGGGCTTGATCATGGCGATGACCGGCGTGCGGCATTTTTTGCATTAGGAGATAGGTGCGGTTGGACTAGACCCCTGATACGGGGTAGACAAAATCCATCCACCATCCTCGATATAGGGCAGACACACAGGTCTGCCCCTACGCACCATCCCTGATGTAGGACAGACGCAGGGGCATGTCCCTATTCTTCCTCAGCCCTCGGCACGTCTGGCACGGGGTCGTAGCCGCCGGGGTGAAAGGGGTGGCAGCGGGTGATGCGCCGCATCGCCAGCCAGCTCCCCTTGCCTGGGCCAAACCGCTCGATCGCCGTCAGGGCGTACTGGGAGCAGGTTGGGGTAAACCGACAGGTGGGCGGAAACAGCGGCGACAGGAGCCGCCGATAGGCGTGAATCAGCAGCAGTAAACCTTGCTTCATGGTCTTATTCTATCGGTTCATTCAGTGCTCAGGGCCCCACTGTGACGCGATGGTTTGACAACTCTCGTGAATAATTTGCCGCAGCCAGCGGTTGGCTGGATCCTGGTCTTTGAGCTTACTCCAGGCCATGGAAATTGCCCAGGACGGCAGCTCGAGGGGAATCTCAAAGGACTGCACCGGGTAGTGCTGAATAAAGTGCTGCTCTAAACAGGACGGAATCGCCGCCAGTAGATCAGAGGCCGCGATCGCCGTGGGCAGCGCAAACCAGTAGGGCACCGTGAGGGCAATGCGCCGCTGTAAACCCTGCTCCGCCAGGGCCTGATCCACTAGGCCGGTGGCATCTCGGCGCAGGGTAAACAGAGCCTGGGGAAACGCGACAAATTGCTCTAGCGTGATCTCGCCAGGGGCCAGGGCCGGATGGTCGAGGCGACAGACCCCCAAAAACCGCTCCGGCAGCAAGTCGTCCTGAAGAATGTAGGGTGGGAGGTTGGCAAAGGTGCCCAAGGCGACATCGATAATGGCTCCCTCTAAAAGCTCAATAAAGGATTCCTTCTCGACGGTGATGACCCGCAGATTGACGTGGGGCGCTTGATCCCTAAACACCGCCAGCATTTTCGGCAAAATCAAGCTGGCAAAATAATCGGAGGTGGCCAGGGTAAACACCGTTTTGGCCTCAGCCGGATTGAAGCTCGGCGGCTCGGCTAGGGCAGCGCGAATGGTGCCTAGGGCCGCCGCGATCTGGGGGGCGATCGCATCGGCCTTGGCCGTGGGCTTCATATCTCGACCAATGCGTACAAATAGGTCGTCGGACAGGAGCGATCGCAGTCTGCCCAGGGCTGCACTCATGGCGGGCTGGCCGACATGAATGCGCTGGGCTGCCGCCGTGACACTTTGTTCCGCGTACAGGGCCTCAAAGGCCACCAGCAGGTTGAGGTCAATGGCGCTTAAATCCATCATTTTCGTTGATAATCTGTATATTTATTATCAATTTGATTTATCTTGCTGCTGCCCCTATTGTATTTTTAAGCGATAGGGAAAATAAAGTATGACCGATATAGAGACCCAAAACCTGGCGATCGCCCGTCGATACATTGAGCAGTTCCTGGGCAAGGGCGATGTCAGCATTGCAGAAGAAATCTTGGCCGAAAAGGTGCAGGTGACTACAGGGTTAAAACCCTCTGGCCCGATCGATGGTATTGAGGAATACAAACAGATCTTTGCTGGCTTCTACGATGCCTTTCCTGATGTGCAGCCGCTCACGATTGAGGATATCTTTGCCGCAGGCGATCGGGTTGTGGTGCGGTTTAAGTCATTTCAGCGCCACGCAAAGGACTATTTTGGTATTCCAAAGAGCGATCGCGTTATCATCTTCCACGAAACCCATGTCATGCGCATTGCAAACGGTAAGATCGTGGAAAATATTGTCAGCGCTACAAACTTAGAATTTGAGATGCTGATGGCTCCAGTTTTAGCTCCGCTAATTCTCACCTAGCGCCTAGGAGTGATCGATGCCTTACATCACCGTAGCCTCAGGAATTGATATCTTTGTTTGCGACTGGGGAATGGGAAAGCCAGTCTTATTTATCCATGGATTTCCATTTTCTCATCGCATTTTTGAACATGCCATGCTGGCCCTGGCAACCCACGGCTATCGAGCTATTGGCCTGGATCTGCGTGGCTTTGGGCAATCGACTAAAGCCTGGGATGGCTGTGATTATGATACCTGGGCCAGCGATATTCACCAGGTCATAGAGGCCCTCGATGTGCACGATGTGACCCTGGTGGGGTTTTCGATGGGGGGCGCGATCGCGGCTCACTACATCGCAACCCAG
>JAIXUR010000536.1 GCA_027483425.1 Cyanobacteriota bacterium
ACCAACGTCAGAGTCAGGGCCAGCACCAAAATCAGGGCTAAGGCCAGAATCAAAGTCAGGGCCAAGATCAGAAATTTCGTCAGAGTTCAGGGAAAGTTTTTCGCACAGTTCTAGGAAGGTGGCGCGATCGACGGGTCTACCCGTGAGAAAGTTGCTAACGGTAGCCAGCGACAGGCCAATATCTTCTGATAAGGCCCGCTGGCTGGGAAAGCCACTACGACGAACCGCCAGTTTTACGGTGTCAATGCACGCCTGACGAACCCTGAGGGACCTTGACATGGTGAATGCGTAAGATGCTGCCTTACTCTATACAAGTGATCGGCATAGAGCAAGGTGATGCTAAGACTGTTCCAGCTCACGACGCAAGGATTTTGATGTGACAGGCTCGCTGGGCCCCACGGTGACAACATAGATGAGACAGCGTCCTTGGCTGCGATACTTTAGGACAATTCTGGCCACAAAAATACCGAAGAATTTTGCTGCTTCCCCAGGGCCCAGGGCTCTTCGCCCCTACATGGGAGTATCTTCTTGTCTGGCAGTCTTCTGATTCGATGTAATACTCTAAGACCAAAACCATAACGCTCTACGCTCTAGAATTCTCCATGGCTATTTCCAAAACCGAGACCAAACAACTGCTTGAACGCATGATTTTTGACGACACCGCCCCCGACGACTGGGTGCAAGACGTGTGGGGACTCAGCCCCCTGATGGGCGACAGTGCCGCCAAACTCCTCGACGCCTTCTATGCCCTGATTGACTGCTGCCCCGACGAGCAGCTCGACAACCTAGTCAAAGGGTTGTACCGAGAGCAGCTGGAGTTTTAGGGATTTTGGATTTTAGCTTGGCGATTTTGGGTTGGGCCTGTTGTCAGCACCTCTCTACCCACCCATCCACCCTCTACCCCAGCGTCTGTCGAATCAACTCAAACACGGCCCGCATGCCCATGGCTTCACCGCCTTCGGGGCGACCGGGCAGAGTGCGCAGATTCCAGGCCATCAGGTCGATGTGCACCCAGGGAATATCGGGCCGGGTGAACTCCTGCAGAAACAGAGCGGCGGTAATTGAGCCGCCGTAGGCACTGTTGGAGATATTCGAGAGGTCGGCTACCGAGCTTTCGATCATGGCGCGGTAGGGCTGGTGTAGGGGCAGTTGCCACAGGGGGTCGTCTACGGCCAGGCCACTGGCGAGTAGGGCGTTGGCCACCGTGGGCTGGTTGCTAAAGCAGGCCGGTAGTTCGGTGCCTAGGGCAATGCGGGCGGCCCCGGTGAGGGTGGCAAAGTCCACCACCAGTTGGGGAGTGGGTTCTTCGCAGACCGCTTCCCAGAGGGCATCGGCCAGCACCAAGCGACCCTCGGCATCGGTGTTGCCGACTTCTACCGTCAACCCCCGGCGGGAGGGCACCACGTCTAGGGGGTGGATGGCGTTGCTGGCAATGCTGTTTTCGACCGCCGGTACCAGTACCCGCAGGCGTACGGGCAGTTGCAGACCCATGATCATTTCCGCCAGTCCCAGGACGTTGGCGGCCCCGCCCATGTCTTTTTTCATCAGCTTCATGCCAGCGGCAGGTTTGATGTCGAGACCCCCGGTGTCGAAGCAGATGCCCTTGCCCACTAGGGTCACCCTGGGGGCATCGGGGTGGCCCCAGACGAGGTCGAGCAAGCGGGGGGCTTGGGTATAGGCGCGGCCCACGGCGTGGATGAGGGGATAGTTTTGAGCCAGCAGGTCATCGCCAGCAATGACGGTGAGGTTGGCGGCGTGGCGATCGCACAGGGCTTGGGCCGCCGCTTCGAGCTGCTCTGGCCCCATGTCTCCGGCCGGGGTGGTGACCAGGTCGCGCACCAGGGTGGTCGCGGCAACGGTGGTTTCCACGTAGGCGGCGTCGGCTCCGGCGGGGGGAACTAGCTCCGCGACCGGGGGCGAGGCCTGGCGCTTGTACTGGTTAAAGCTGTAGCTCCCCAGCCGCCACCCGAGCCAGAGTTTGGTCGCCGTTTCCGCTGGCCAATCGTCAGCCAGGGCATAGGTTTGGGCCGGTAGGGTTTTCGCCAGATAGCCCAGGGTCCAGGTGTCGACGGGGTTGGGCTTGCCGACCAACACTTTGGCCACCGTACCCTCGGCACCGGGCACCAAGCAGACTGTATTGGGGGCGGCCTTAAACCCGGTGGCCTGGGCCCAGGTTTGGCTGTCAACGTGGTCTTTGGCGAGGTCAGTCTGGTCTACCAGGTAAAGGGGGATCGGCGTTGACAAGGGTTATCCTCCACAGGTGGTATCAGAACCAATCAGTCTATCGAAGTTATCAGAGTTTTGGCTCCGGGGTTAGCCCTAACTGGGGTCTAGCTCGTCGGAGCTGACGGCGGCAGCTGCCAGTAGCGGTAGCTGGCGTAGGCCAGGGTGAGTACCCCCGCCGCGATCGCCGACTCGTCGACCTCAAACTTGGGGTGGTGCAAGGGGTAGTTGACGGCGCGATCGGTAAAGCCCACCCCCAGGCGAAACATCGTGCCCGGTGCATGCTCTAGGTATAGTGAGAAATCCTCAGCGCCTAGGGACGGTTCATGGATCATTTCTAGGTACTCGCGGCCCAGGGCTTCGCTGGCGCAGCGGGCGGTGAGTTCGGTCAGGGTCGGGTCATTGAGCACCGAGGGCACCCCCCGGCGGTAGTTGATTTCGTACTTGGCCCCGTAGGGCTGGCACACCCCCGCCACAACCGACTCAATCCATTGGGGCAGATGGCTGCGGGTGTCGGGATGGAGCGATCGCACCGTCCCCAACAGCTTGACCGTATCGGCGATCACGTTGGGGGCGCGTCCTCCCTGAATTTGGCCAATGGTTAGCACAATCGGGTGCAGCGGGTTTTGGGTGCGACTAATCGCCTGCTGCAGCGTTGTGATGGCCTGGGCGGCAATCCAGATCGCATCAATGGCTTCGTGGGGCCTGGCCCCGTGGCCCGACTCACCCACAATGACAATTTCTAGGTCATCGGCGGCGGCGGTCAGCGCCCCGTAGCGAATGCCAATGGTCTGAGCGGGCACCGAGGGGTAGGCATGCAGCCCCAAAATGGCCGATACCCCGGCCATCACGCCATCCTCAATCATCCAGCGGGCGCCCTGGGCGGTTTCTTCGGCGGGCTGAAACAAAAAACGAATCGTACCGGGCAGCGGCACCCCGAGCTGAGCCAGCACCATGGCCGTACCCAGCCCCACCGTGGTGTGCACATCGTGGCCACAGGCGTGCATAATGCCCGAATTATTTGAGGCAAAGGGCAGGTCTACCCGTTCGGCAATGGGCAACCCATCCATGTCGGCCCGAATCGCCAGCATGCGAGGATCATCCTGGCCGGGTAGCTCGGCCACCACCCCGGTTTTACCCACCAGTTCCTGCACCCGCAACCCGCAGGATGACAGCACTCCGGCCACGTAGGCCGCCGTTTTATATTCTTGGCCGCTGAGTTCTGGGTGGCTGTGCAGGTGCCGGCGAATCTCGATCAGGCGGGGTGAGATTGTTTCAACAATTGACTTAATCTGACTCAGCATGAATTAACACTGTCGGTAATGGCCACGTTTAGCCTAAAGCAGGCTGGGAGTGATGTATAACACCACACCAATCTGCTTAGCCCATGGGCCACCACCCCAGGCAATCACCCCTCAGCCTCGACCTGCTTAGGGATGTGCGTTGAAATAATGTGCCAAACCTGTCGATCATCGCAGGTGCATAACGCTAGGGCGAGGCTAACGCCAACGCGAAGCAATGCACCCATGAGACGGTGGCAACTGGCACCTTATTTTCTGACGAGTCTCTTGTCCGGTGGGATAACGGGACCTGGGTCGACAGGGCCTGGGTTAACAGGACCTGGATCGATGGGGGCTGGGATAACAGGACCCGAGTCGATGGGGGCTGGGATAACAGGGCCCGGGTCGATGGGGGCTGGGATAACAGGGCCCGGGTCGATGGGGGCTGGGATAACAGGGCCCGGGT
>JAIXUR010000644.1 GCA_027483425.1 Cyanobacteriota bacterium
CACTGCCCCTCCAGCAAGATTAAAGCCCAGGAGATGTCTGGGCAAGACAATGCCCCCCCGGTAGGGGCGCAGGGCCTGCGCCCTGGGGAAGGGTCAAAATTCTTGGGTATTTTCCTATATTTTCTTAGCCGAAATTGTCCTAGAGCACCGGTACAGGATGGCTAAAAATCCGGTTTCTTCGTCGCTGCGCTAACGGCATGACTTACCGTCTGGTCGAGAAACCGGGTTTCTGTACCGACGTTCTAGACATTAGGGATTCGAGGGATCCGAGGGATTGATGAGGTAAGAACACCAGTCGCTCCAGCCGCCTGGGTACAGTTTGGCCATGGGTCGCCCCGCCACCGCCTGGGCCAGCAAGTTGACACAGGCCGTGACCCCAGAGCCACAGTAGACCATCACCTCATCGGCGGCATCGAGGTCGGCCCAGTGGTGGGCCAGCTCTGGGGGAGATTTGAGCTGGCCATTGATTGCTGAAACATCTTGCCAAAAATAGTTCACCGCGCCGGGAATATGGCCCGCTACCGGGTCGATAGGCTCAACGTCGCCCCGGTAGCGTTCGGGCGATCGCGAGTCAATCAACAGCACCCCCGGCTCATCTTTGCGGCGGCGCACGGTACCGATATCCACCACCCAATCGTGGCGCGGTGCCGGGATGAATTTGCCCTGATGTCCTTGGGGTAATTCGACACTGGTGGGGTAGCCCCCCTGTACCCAGCCGCCCCAGCCGCCGTCGAGCACGGCGACAGCATCGTGCCCCAGGTAGCGCAGCAGCCACCAAAGGCGTGAGGCAAAGGCAAACCGCGAGTCGTCGTAGGCCACGACCAGGGTAGTGTTGGGCTCCTCCGATCCGACGCCCATGGCGGTGAGCATTGCGCTGAAGGTCTCGACAGCGGGTAGGGGATGGCGTCCCCCGTGGACCTGCACCGGGCTAGACAGCGATCGGTTGAGATCGAGATACCAGGCACCGAGAATATGGCCCTCGGCATACTGCCCCTGCCCCTGGTCGGGTTCGCCTAGGGCAAAGCGGCAGTCAACTACGACTACTCTAGGGTCATCTAGGTGCTGGGCCAGCCAGTCAGCGGTCACCAGATTGCGGGGGTAGGTCATGGATAGGTATGGGTGCAGGGTCAACGGGGCGAGCCAGGGAGGCTATTCGGACGGTCATTCCTGGCAAAGGATAGATTTGTTCTAGATGAGTGCGGTATAAGGGGGCTGAACCCACAAAAACTATCCACGGGAATGTTTCCCTGGGACTTTATAGATGCTCAAATAGTTTACGGTCAAAGGTTTTTCATGGGTAGACCCTACTCATCGAGGCACAGGTCATGACTATGGATCCTCAATCAGAGACTGATATTACAGTGGCGACGGGCGCGGCGACGGGCTGGGTGATCGCGCTCAGCGTTGGTTTGATCCTGCTCGGAATGGCTTCGATTGTGATGCCAGGGGTTGCCCTGGCCTTATTTACCGTCCTGGTTGGATGGATTGCCTTAGTCGGCGGCATTTTCCAGATTATTCAGTCCTTTAAGGCCCGAGCCCTACGGAGTATGTGGCTGACGTTGGTGGTGGGCGTCTTCTATACCGTGGCTGGATTTTATAGTTTGGTCAATCCGGTCAAATCGGCGGCGGTGTTTGCCCTCGCCTTTGGCCTGCTGTTCATTGCGGAGGGCATTGTCACCATCGCCATGGCCTTCACCCACAAAGCCGGGCGAAGCATGTCGTGGCTAGTGGCGATTAACGGCATTATCACCCTGATTCTCGGCATCTTAGTGATTAACCGCTGGCCGATTGGGGCTATGTGGCTGATTGGGTTATACCTGGGCATTAGTCTTCTGTTGAGCGGGGCGTCGCTGCTGGGTGCAGCCCTGGCGGCTCGTAAGGAAGCGGCCTAAGTCTATGGCTGAACCCTATATTCTCTTTGTCCAGCACGGCTGGGCCGACACCAATCAGTCGATGATGGCCCTGGCCGAGCAACTGGCGGGCTCAGACGACGCACAAATTGTGGCCCCCTGTCTCAATTACGCCATGACCTGGCTGCGCATGGCTCCCCTGATCGATGAGGTCGATGCGCTGGCCACGGCTACCCTGGCTCGACAGCCGACTCTACCCCTGCGCATTGTCGGTCACTCCATGGGGGGCTTGATTTGGCTAGAGGTGCTCAATCGCCACCCAGACTGGTGGAGCCGGGTCGCGTTTTTGGTGCTGGTGGCTTCTCCGGTGGGTGGGGCTGACCTGGGCCGCATTCTTGACCCCTTGCAGGTGGGCGTGGGCGTGGCGGCTGACCTGGGCAAAGACCGTCGCCCCTTGGCCGGCCGCATTGCCGCCGCCGTCCCTACGCTGTCCATCGCTGGAGACGTAGACGGCGGTAGCGATGGCACGATTACAGTGGAAAGCACCCGGGTGCCCAACGCCCAGTTTGTCTGTTTGCCTGACCTGAAACATGCCACCCTGCGCTGCCATGGCCAGGTGGTCGAGACCATTCAATCCTTTTGGGCGGGAAAGCGGTTGAGTACGCCCCTGGTGCTGCATCCGTTGGTCGCCCAGCTGCGCCAGATACCGGGTATGACCGATGCTCACCTGCGGGACTTTGCCCGGGCGACTCCCTGGCATACCTTTGCCGATGGCACTAGCATTTGCCTGTGGCGCAGTCCCTTTGGCATTGACCATGTGTTTCTAGCCTCGGCCCAGGGAGATTGCCTTTACTCGGGCTA
Source organism: Cyanobacteriota bacterium (assembly GCA_027483425.1). GTDB lineage: Bacteria > Cyanobacteriota > Cyanobacteriia > Phormidesmidales > Phormidesmidaceae > Nodosilinea. The sequence continues at coordinate 2,712 of JAIXUR010000644.1, forward strand.
TGTGGGCTGGCTGCATGGAGAGGATCTGCGGCGGGAGTTAGAGGCGCTGCGGGCTGATCCCGCCGTCTAGACCCCAGAGCTTTGATCACCTCAGGCCGATGGTGGTGGGTCTGACGGGGGCTGGGCTGGGGGCTGCGCCTTTGGTCGTGTCGAGGTCCATCCGCTAGAAATGGAGAGGCCATCGTTGCTGACCAGGCCAGCGGTGAGATCTAGGCTGCCCTCGCGGCGATCGCGATCGCGCCGGTAGGCCTCCACCGCGCTATTGACCTCGGCGGCGATCGCCTGGGCGGTTTTAGAGGGTGGCGGTGACTGCCTGAGAATGTTGAGCTTAAAGCTGACCTGCTGAATCAAGAGCTGTTCGTTGACCACCCCCAGGTCGACATCGAAGCCAAAATCAACCTGATTCTTGAGCACGGCGCTCAGGGCCTTGGAGATCAAGTCAGAGCCAATATTGGTCAGGGTCGGGGCAAATTTTTCGACATAGGCGACGAGGGTTTCACCCACGGCCTCGGCCATGGGTTTTTGGCTGAGGCTGGTGGCCAGTTGTTGGGCCAGACCCAGGTAGTCGGAGTTCAGCACAGCGGCGATCGCCCCCGAGGGCGCGAAGGTTTCGGTCAGCTGACTGACCAGCCCCATGGCCTCGGAGCCGGTTATGGGGCCATCGTCCAGCAGGGGCATGACCGCCGTCACCACACTGCGCAGGTTGTCTGGGGTGAGGTTGGGGTTATGCTGCTGCATGTAGGCGGCGAGCACCCCCTCCACCTGCTGCCCCACCTGCTGCTGCCAGTGGTGGGCCTGCTTGGCCAGGGCGCTGCTGGCGCGATCGACAATGGCATCTTTCAATGTGTCGGGGGTCAACCCGTCCAGCACCTGCTGGGCCACCTGATCGATGGCGATCGCCGGGCGATCGGGTTGGTACAGGCGCAGCAGCGTCCCTAAAATCCCCTGCACCTGCTCGGGGGAATCGGGTAATCCGTAGAGTCGGCCATAGGCACTGAGCCCATTGGTCAGGGTTTTAAGAACCTCGGCGGTGGGGGCCACCGAAGGCAGAGCGTCGGAGAACATGGTCAGCATCCTTGTTGAGTCGGTACCGATCGAGACCCTTAAACTCATCCTAGTGAATCCTTGCCCATTTGCCAGGGCGGGGCCGAAAATCGTGCTAGTTCTTAGGATATTTCCGGGAAAAAAGATCCCCCCGGTAGGGGCACAGAGCCCTGCGCCCTGACCAGGAATCAAACTTCTTCGGTATTTTTGTGGCTAGAATTGTCCTTAGCAAAATCACCGTTATAACCTCGGGGCGTAATCAACCAAGGCCCGTGGCGTTGGGTACTTTGGTTGCCAATCAAGACCACTGTCACCATGTCGATGGGAGCCTCTAGCAACGCCCCTAGGGTGGTGCGGTGGATGACCTGATCGGGCCGATAGACCGATTTCACCACCGCCACTGGTGTCTCTGGCGATCGGTGGGCCATCAAGATCCGGTGGGCTGTGGCAATCTGCTGGGTGCGGGTTTTGGATTTGGGGTTGTAGAGCGCCACCACAAAGTCGGCCTGGGCAGCAGCCTCCAGCCGTTTCACAATCACCTCCCAGGGGGTGAGCAGGTCGCTGAGGCTAATGGCGCAGAAGTCGTGCATGAGGGGTGCCCCCACCTGGGCCGCCGCCGCCTGTAAAGCTGAAATGCCGGGGAACACCTCTAGGGAGGGCGTTTCTCCATCCCAACCGCTGGCCTGGAGCTGTTCTAACACCAGCCCCGCCATGCCGTAGATGCCGCAGTCGCCCGATGACACTACCGCCACCCGCAGGCCCCAGCGGGCGAGGTCAATGGCGCGATCGGCCCGCTGGCGTTCCTGGGTAATGGGCCAGGGCTCGACAATTTGGCCGGGGCGGCAGAGGGGGCGAATTTGGTCGATGTAGAGACCGTAGCCGATCACCGCGTCGGCCTGGGCAATGGCCTGCTTGGCGGCGGGGGTGATTTGGTTTAGGTCACCGGGGCCGGTGCCCACTAACGCTAGGTGTCCAGGGTGGGGGATGTAGTCGCGCTCGGCTTGGGCGATCGCCACCGTCACCGCCCCCGGCTGCCCCTCGATCCGCACCACCTGCTTGGGCACCCGTAGCTCACCCTGGGCCGCGAGAATGGCGGCAGCCTCCGCCACACTAGGGGTCTGTACCGCCGCTTCCACAACGGGGGATGGATTCGGGACGGGGATCGCTTTCAAGGCCTCAGCGGTGAAGCAGCGCAG
>JAIXUR010000045.1 GCA_027483425.1 Cyanobacteriota bacterium
AGAACATCGGTACAGAAACCCGGTTTCTGGGCCAGAAGGCAAGTCATATCGTTAGCGCAGTGGCCCAGAAACCGGGTTTTTAGCCATGCTGTACCGGTGCTCTAGCACCCTAGGGCCAGAGTTTCCAAGAGGTTTCTCAGCCCTCTGTAGCCCCGTGGCTTGCGAACGACGGGCCGCCCGCACCATACATTCGCCGGGCAATTTCGCCAGAGAGGACGAGGACGCTAGCCGGGGGCCAATCCCTAGGAGCTGAGATTAAGGGGCTCGGGGGGTGGGGTGACCAGTTTGGTGCCGTTCTTCTCGGCCCCATTTTTGTCCGCACCGATGGGCTTAAAGTTGAGGGGCAGGTTGGTAAACTGGGGCAAAATTTCGGTGGTAAAGGCGGCAGCAGCCTTGGAGCGGTAGCGGTTGGGGTTGAAGATGACCGACAGGGTGCGGTTGACAACCACCGAATCAATCTTGGCCCGGTGCAGCACACCCATTTGCAGCTCTTTTTCAATCGCTGAGTTGGACACAAAAGCTACCCCTAGGCCCGACTGCACCGCCGTTTTAATGGCCTCAATGGAGTTGAGCTCCATCTCAATTTTGAGGCGGCGAGTTTCGATGCCGCAGCGGGTCAGCACCTGGTCGATCACCTTGCGAATGGTGGACTGTGAATCCAGGGCAATAAAGTTCAGTTTGTAGAGGTCTTCGCGCTGAATCACCGCCTGGCTGGCCAAGGGATGGTACATCGGCATAATCAGAGCGAGTTCATCCTCGGCGTAGGGCACGCGTTCTAAGGAATCCTGCAGTTCAGGGGGAATTTCGCCGCCAATAATGGCTAGGTCTACCTGGCCATTGGCCACACTCCAGGCCGTGCGACGGGTGGAGTGCACATGGAGCTGCACCGCTACATCAGCGTACTTTTGCCGAAACAGGCCAATCATGCGGGGGAGTAGGTAGGTGCCAGTGGTTTGGCTAGCACCAATGATCAGGGTGCCCCCCTGCAGATTTTGTAGGTCGTCGATGGCCCGGCAGGTTTCTTGACAAAGACTGAGGATGCGATCGCCGTAGCTCAACAGCAAATGCCCCGCCTCGGTCAGCTGTGCCCGCCGCCCCCCCCGGTCAAACAGCGGTACATCTAGCTGGCGTTCGAGGTTTTGCACCTGCAGGCTGACCGCTGGCTGAGAGACATAGAGACTGTCTGCCGCTCGTTTAAAGCTGCCCTCGGCCGCAATTGCCTTCAAAATGCGCAACTGGTCAAGGGTAAAGGGAAGGTCAGACATGGGCATTAACCCTAACGTACGATAATCCTGGGATGCCAACAAACCATGATGGTAATACAGGCCGATCCCCTTGATGTCGCTCACACTTAATGTCGCCGAATGTTGCCGCCGAATGTCGCCGCAACGTCCCCCAGTAACGTAATGGCCCCAGGCCCAGTGGTGAATTCAGCCTGCCATCCCTAGATTACTTGGTTCGGGACACTCAACACCAAAATTTAGACCAGGATCCCCAAGGATTTATAAAATGTCAGAGGATCCCGAAGGTTCTGAATTGGCCCGGCATCCTTGAGACCGATCTGATCGCGAGGAAGCTATCCAGGCCCAAGATCCGAACCAGGCAACCCCGCGCCCGATAACAAGCGCCCTCCAGGTTGAGTTAAGCCAGCTGATAGCAGGACGGGGGGCAAGACCTGCCACCCAGTGCGACTAGATACCGAACCCCAGAAAACATCTGTTATGGTAAGGCAACGCCGTAGTTGAGTTTTGTACTAACCCCCTATGGACTCTGCCTTCTCCCTGAGTGCTCGCCATGAGCAGGTGCTACAGGCCACCATTCGCCACTACATTGCCACGGCAGAGCCGGTGGGATCACGGGCCTTGGCCCAGGAATATGACCTGAAGGTGAGTCCGGCCACGGTGCGTAATACCATGGGGCTGCTCGAAAAGCACGGCCTCCTTTACCAGCCCCACACCTCATCGGGGCGAGTGCCCTCAGATTCTGGCTATCGGCTCTATGTCAATCGACTCATGTCGCCGTCGCTCCAGGTTGGCCGCCGGGTCGATGCGGCCCTGTCAGAGGAACTGGATTGGATGGGGCGCAGCCTGGAGGCGCTATTGAAGGAAGCAACTCAGATTTTGGCCCAAATCAGCGGCTATCTGGCCCTGGTCACAGTGCCCCAGTCCAATACGGTGTTGATTCGCCACATTCAGCTGGTGACGGTAGAGGGCGGGCAGGTGCTAATGGTAGTGTTGCTCGACTCGTTGGCCACCCAGTCGGTGGTGGTGAAACTGCCGTCGCTAACGCCCTCCACCCCAGAAACTACTCCAGAACCGGGCAGCCGCGACCTAGAGCTCCTGTCGAATTTTTTGATCCATCACCTGCGGGGGCGTCCCTTGGCCGATGTGGCCACCCTCAACTGGGATGAACTGGATACCGAGTTTCAGCCTTTTGGGGCACTGTTGTGCCAGGCGCTGACTAACTTGGCCCAGCGATCGCAGGCGGCTGAGACACCCCAATTCGTGGTGAGTGGCCTGGCCGAGGTACTACGCCAGCCCGAGTTTTCAGACGCCCAGCGCATTCAAGCGATTGTGCGGTTGCTAGAAGAGGATCAATCGCAGCTGTGGCCGCTCTTCTTTGCCACCCCACCCTTGGCCAACCAGATGCTGAATGGCCTAGATATCAATGGCCTGGCGATTAAAGGCGTGGACGTCAATGTGTGGATTGGCACTGAAAATCCCCTAGAGCCTATGCAAGGCTGTGCTCTGGTGGTGTCTAACTACACCCGCCGCGATACCGCCGTTGGGAGTGTCGGCGTACTGGGGCCCACCCGCATGGTCTACGAAAACGCCGTGGCGGTGGTCAAGTCCGCCGCCGATTACCTATCCACGGCCCTCAGCGATTAGGAGAATCCCTCGTATAGTGTTGGCCAGATGCTTAGGACACGAGACGCTGACATCGCCAAAACTAGGCCGCTATCTGGCTCGCCATCGCTCCGTAGCGGGGGAGAACCGTGATCATCACCGAACTATTGGCCATTTTGTCGATCGCGGCGGCCACGGGGTTGCGGTTGGCCCTGCCCCTGCTACTGATTGGCCTTATGTCTGGCCCTCAGCTGTGGTCTAATGTGCCGCTGCTGTCACGGCTACCGCCGGCCCTGGTGCTGGGGGTGCTGGCGACCTGGTCCATGGCGGAACTTATGCTGTCTAAGGATCGCTACAGTCAGCGACTGTTTCAGATTTTAGAGCTGACGCTCAGCCCAGGAGTTGGGGCCGTGGCCGGTATTGGGGTAGCTAGAACCCTCGGCCTAGACAGCTGGCTCCACTGGCCAATCGGTATCACCAGTGCCCTAGTAGCCCTGGTGCTCCAACTGCTCCAGGTGGGTCTCTTCTACCGGCCCCGCCGGCCACCCCTGTGGGCTTTTTTCGTCGTTGATGGACTCTGCATTGTGCTGGCGGTGTTTGCCTTCGATGCCCCCAACCAGGGGGGCATTATCGCCCTAGTGATGCTGTGGTTGGTGATCCGCACGGCATACCTATGGCGTCGCTGACTCGGGCGGCCACGATGCGCTTAAAGGCCAGATGAATGGCCCACGGCCGATCTCACCCCTAGAGAATACCCACAAAGTGCAGAGGGCCGTGGCCACTCACCAGCTCTAGCAGCAGGGCCAAAAAGCCTAGCATCGCCAACCGCCCATTCCAGACCTCGGCGACGGGGGTCAGCCCCCAGGCCGAGCGCTCTTGGGGATAAATCTTGACCTTTTTGTCGGGCTCTACCACGTCGGAGAAGAGCTGGCGAGGGGCCTCCAGGGCCTCGGCAACCAGGTCAGCCAGGTCGGCAATGAAACGGGGATGGGTGTTGAGGGCCGGTACCCGATGGAAGCCTTGAATACCTGATTCTGTGGCGATCTCGCGATATTCGATATCGATTTCTTGCAGGGTCTCGATGTGCTCGGAGACAAAGCTAATGGGCACTACCACTAGATCCTTGACCCCTTCATGGGCCAGGGCCTCGATCGCATCTTCGGTATAGGGCTGCAGCCACTCCACGGGCCCGACCCGACTTTGGTAGGCCAGGGTGTGGGGGTTGGGGCGGTTGAGCGCCGCCATAATCAGCTCGGTACAGTGCTCAATCTCGCGCTGATAGGGGTCACCGGCCTCTTCAACGTAGCTCACCGGTACACCGTGGGCACTAAAGAAAATGTGGGCCTGGTCAGGCTGGTCGAGCTGGTCGAGTTCCTGGGCGATCAGATCGGCCATGGCAGCGTTGTAGCCGGGGCGGTCGTACCAGGAGGGCACCACCGTGTAGACAATCCGCTGGAGGGAGGGGTCTTCGACCCAGAGCTGCTGCAGCAGGCGAAAGCTAGAGCCGCTGGTACTGATGGAAAAATGCGGGTACAGGGGCAGCACCACCAGCCGCTCGATGCCGTCGCGCTTGATCTGGGCTACGGCCTCTTCGGTGAAGGGGTACCAGTAGCGCATACCGATATAGATATTAGCCTCGGTACCCCGGTCGGCTAGCACCTGCTTCAGGGCAGCGGCCTGCTCTTCGGTAATGCGGCGCAGGGGCGAACCACCACCAATCTGCTGGTAGTTGGCTTGGGAGCGCTTGGCCCGTGAGCTAGAAATCAACCAAGCCAGGGGACGTTGGAGCCAGGGGAAGGGCAGGCGGATAATTTCTGGATCGGCAAACAGGTTGAACAGGAACGGGCGAACATCCTCGATCTGCTCTGGCCCCCCTAGATTGAGTAATAAGACCCCAACACGACCCATGGCACTACAGTGGTTCTAAAGTAAGTACGCCTATCTAGATTATCCTACAAGCTGAATGAACAATTCCTGACGGTGATGGCTTCCCCTGCTGCTTTAGATGCTGCGATCGCAAAGCTCAACAACCGCCTGAAGGCGGCCCGCCTCGGTTTGCAGGTGGAATGCCGGGGCGATCGCCTCAACCTGCGGGGCACCCTGCCCCCCCGCACTGGCAGTGCTAAGACCCGCCCCCACCAGCAGCGCATTCCCCTGGGGCTGCCCGCCACCCCAACGGGGCTAAAGCAAATTGAGCAAGACGCCAAGGTGATTGCGGCCCAGCTGATCGAGCGGCGCTTTAGCTGGGCCGAGTACCTGGCCCAGGCCGAGGTGCGATCGCCGGAAACCATGCCCCTGGAGGAGCGCATCGCCCAGTTTAAGACCCATGTGATGGCTCGCCCCAGCCCCGATGTCGCGGCCTTGGCCTCGCGCAAAACCACCTGGGACAAAGCCTACGCCCCCTACCTAAAAAAACTCCTGGCCCAGACGAAGCAGCAGCCGCGACAGCCCTTGGATGCCGCCATGGTGGCCACCCTTGAGGCCCTAGCGCCCCACTCCCGCAGCCGCCAGGTGGCCTGCACGGCCTTCAAGGCCTTTGCCGCCTTCCAGGGGATGACGCTACCAGACCAGATCGACAGCCTGGGGGGGCGGTATGGTAACAGCAAAACCCAGCGCCGGATGCTGCCCTCCGACGAAGTCATTGTCGAATGGTACGATCGCATCCCCAACCCAACCTGGCGCTACGTGTACGGCATCATGGCCACCTACGGTCTGCGCAACCACGAGGTGTTTTTTTGCGACTATCAGGCACTGCGTCAGGGCGATCCCGAGGGCCGCATCACCGTGCTCGAAACCACCAAGACCGGTCTTCACGACGTATGGCCCTTTTACCCCGAGTGGATCGATCGGTTCAACCTGGGCCAGGGTACCCTGCCGCCGATTGCCACCGATCTGGCCACGACCACCCTCCAGCGCATTGGCCAGCAGGTCGCCATTCAGTTTAAGCGCTATGGCGTGCCCTTCTCGCCCTACGACCTGCGCCATGCCTGGGCGGTACGCACCATCCACTTTGGCCTAGCCGATACCGTGGCCGCCCGCATGATGGGCCATTCGGTGGCGATCCACAACCGCACCTACCACCGTTGGATTACCCACCGTGACCAGCAGGCGGCGGTACAGGCGGCCCTCCAGCGCGGCGGCTGGCAGGCTCCTGTCTAGGCTCCTGTCTTGGGGATTAATCCTGCATCGCGGCTGTCTGAGGCGGATTCGTCGGTATTGGAGGGTTGGCAGGGCCTGGAGGCCACCAGCATAGCGGGCTCGCCCCATCCCTGGCTGGAGCTAGCTGATATCAGCCACCCGAAACCCCATTTGGCACTTAAATTGAGCCGGATTCGGATTGGCCTGGTCTGGGTTGACCACCGGTTGGCCACAGTTCAGCACCCCCTGGTGCCAGCGGGGTTGGCCGTGGCGATCGGCCATCAGGCAGTTACAGCACACGGACTGGGGCGAGATGAGTTGGCTATCGGTCATTATTACCAACATGACGGTCACCTCCCATGGGTTAGGGTCATAACCTTTTCCTAATCTTAGGATGACCTATGGAACCTGCTGTGTGCTGCCATACGCAATCAAACGAAACCCATCAACTTAATTGGGTCTATTCCTTGGCTTTGCTCACTTCCCTCGACTCGCTCTGCACCGAGATGGTTTTGCGCTTTTTCGGCAGAGAGGCCCCGCGCTCAGAGCCCTCGGCCTCGGCGTTGTGGTGCTCGTTGCGCTGCCAGGCCGGCACGGTTTGGTCATAGGCCATTTGTAGAGCCGCCGCCGCAATGGTACGCAGGTCGTACTCTTCGCTGAGCTGAGACACAATCGGCAAAAATGACGCCAATCGTTCGCTGGTGATGGCCTCCCGCATTTGGCTGCGCAGCCGCTCTAGGTTGCGGGCCGCGATCTCAGCCCGAGTGGGAATTTTCACCAGGGTCATGGGCTGCTTAGTGTGGCGCTCGATCTGCCGCAGCTTGTATTTCTCTAGGGGAGTCACCAGGGAAATGGCGATGCCATGCTTGCCCGCCCGCCCGGTGCGCCCAATGCGGTGCACGTAGCTTTCCATGGCATCGGGCATGTCAAAGTTAATCACGTGGGTGAGATCGTCTACGTGCAGGCCCCGGGCCGCAATGTCGGTGGCCACCACCAGCTTCACCTGCTGCTGACGGAAGCGCATCAGCAGACGCTCTCGCTGGGACTGGCTGAGGTCGCCATGGTACTCGTCCACGCTGTAGCCCGCCGCCTGGAGCTGGCGGGTCAGATCCCCAGCGGTGCGACGGGTGCGAACGAAAATGATCGCAGATTCAGGATCCTCTAGCTCCAGGATGGGCTGTAGGGCGCGCACCTTGGTCCAGCCCCGGGGCACGATGTAGCTCACCTGTTGAATCTGCTTGGGCGAGGCCTTGGGCGACTGCACCGTCACCGTCACCGGGGAGTGGAGAAACTTGGCGGACAGCTCCCGAATCTCGGGAGCCATGGTAGCCGAGAAAAATGCGGTTTGACGGTTGGCTGGGGCTTTGCTGAGAATTTTCTCGACGTCTTGAATAAAGCCCATGTTGAGCATTTCGTCGGCTTCGTCCAGCACCAACCAGCCCAGATTGTGCAGCGATAGACTGCCCCGGTTGAGCAGATCTAGCACGCGCCCAGGGGTGCCTACCACAATCTGGGCTCCCCGTTTGAGCTGATCTTGCTGACGCTCGATGGACTGGCCACCGTAAATGGCCAACACATTGGGGCGGCCATTGATGCGAAAACCGCGCATGGCCTGACAGACCTGGATGGCTAGCTCCCGGGTGGGCGTGAGCACCAGGGCTTGCACAGAGGGGTTGCTGGAGTCAACCTGCTCCATCAGGGGCAGGGCAAAGGCGGCCGTTTTGCCGGTGCCGGTTTGGGCTTGGCCGATTAAATCGCGCCCCGAGAGCAAATGAGGAATGGCCTCAGCCTGAATGGCCGTGGGTTCGTCGTAGCCCATGCTTTGAAGATGGCTAACGCGGGCTTCGGACAACCCTAGGCTAGTGAACGATAAGGTCATGATGGTTCCTCGGGACGGTGAACAACGGGAGCAGAAAAGACGTTAGGGGACAGGTTTCTTGGGCCAGGCTTATTGGGCCAGGCTCAGGGCACTTCTAGGCGGTGGGGCGATCGCGACGAGTTCGCCAAACAGGTCGTAGGTATCGGCGGCGGTAATCTTAACCGGCACGATCTGATTGAGGGGGGCCTCTCCGGTGACGTAGACTAGGCCGTCAACCTCGGGGGCAAACCGGGTCGATCGCCCGATCGCCATGCCCGTGGCCGGATTTTCTTGCTCAATCAGCACGTCGACCACCCGGCCAATATGGGCGCGGTTGTGCTCCCAGGCGATGGGCTGTTGGGCCAACATCAGCTCTTCGCGGCGGCGATCGCGCTCGACCTGGGGCACTTGATCGGGCAGGGAATAGGCCGGGGTGCCCTCTTCTGCGGAGAAGGAAAACACGCCCACATGGTCGAACCGGTGGCGATCGACAAACCCTAGCAGATGCTCGAAGTGGGCCTCGGTTTCACCCGGAAAACCCACAATAAACGTGGTGCGCAGCACCGCCTCGGGCAGAGCCGCTTTGATGCGGCTAATCACCTGGTCGTTGACCTGGCCCTGCCAGGGGCGATTCATGGCCCGGAGCACCTCCGGGTGGGAATGCTGCAGGGGTAAATCTAGATAGGGCAAGACGTTGGGAGTCTCGCGGATAGCAGCAATCACCTCGGGGGTGAGCCCGGTGGGGTAGGCGTAGTGCATGCGCACCCAGGGCACATCCACCTCACCCAGGGCCCGCAGAAGCTCAGCTAGGCGAGGCTTACCGTAGAGGTCTACCCCGTAATTGGTGGTGATCTGCGAAATCAGCACCAGCTCTTGCACGCCCTCATCGGCCAGTTGGTGGGCCTCGGCCACGATAGACTCGATCGATCGCGATCGCTGGTTGCCGCGCAGGTGGGGAATGATGCAGAAGGCGCAGCGGTAGTCGCAGCCCTCCGCCACCCGTAGGTAGGCCACGCTAGAGGCGGTGGTGCGGTAGCGGGGCACGGTTTCATCGGCAATATAGGTGGGCTCTGGGGAAACAATCTTCACCCGTTCCCCGGCTTCCGCCCGTTCGATCACTTCCACAATCCGGTGGTAGTCGCCGGTGCCCACCAGGGCCACAGCTTCGGGAATTTCGTCCAGCAATTCGTGCTGAAAATGCTGGGCCAGGCAGCCGGTAATCACGACTTTCTTCTGGGCGGTGGCTAGCTCAATCAGCGTGCGCACCGACTCTTCCCGCGCTGATTCAATGAAGCTACAGGTGTTGACCACCACGTAGTCGGCCAATTCTTCGTTGGCATCGACCTGGTAGCCAGCCTGCACCAACAGGCCCAGCATATGCTCGGTATCAATCCGGTTCTTTTCGCAGCCCAGGTGATTGAATGCAACCGTCGGCTTTAGCCCCATGGTGTCTCTCAAAAGGGTGTCTCTCAAAAGGTAAACGCGCCAATGATGCCAAAAGCTCCAGGTCGCAAGGTCGACTCAATCGCACTAGGACAGTCAAGCATCCCCACCAGGGGGCTCAAAATCCCTAATACCACCGCTCAGGCATCCATCAATCCTGTGTTGACGAATTGCCCAGCAAATCTTGTGGCCAATGGCACCAGGGGGCAATACAAATTAACACTCATAAATAATACAACACAAAAGGAGAGACTGTCCTAAATCGCGCTCCAGGGGTTGATATGCTGATAGGGTAGGTTCGGCATAGGTTTGCTGCGGCAGCCTTGGCCTACCTGTAGTTCTGTACGCTAGGCGAGTCCAGGCAAAATTCACGTGGACTTAATCGAAGTCTTTAAAACCAGTCATCCGGTCATTGGGGTATTGCACCTGCTGCCCCTGCCCACCTCTCCCCGCTGGCAGGGAGACTTGCAGGCCGTCATTGATCGCGCTGAGCAAGAGGCCACCGCCCTCGCCTCCGGTGGCGTTCACGGCATTATTGTCGAGAATTTTTTTGATGCCCCCTTCACGAAGGGCTCGGTCGATCCCGCGGTGGTCAGTGCCATGGGTCTGGTGGTACAGCGTTTGCAGACCCTGGTTACCGTGCCCATCGGCCTGAATGTGCTGCGCAACGATGCCCGCAGCGCCATGGCGATCGCCACCTGTACCGGCGCGGCCTTTATTCGCGTCAACGTGCTAACCGGGGTAATGGCCACCGACCAGGGCCTGATCGAAGGCTGTGCCCACGACCTGCTGCGCTACCGCAAGGAACTGGGCAGCCCGGTGAAAATTTTGGCCGATGTGTTGGTCAAGCATGCTCGCCCCCTGGGCTCCCCCAACCTGATCACGGCGGTGCAGGAGACCCTTCACCGGGGCATGGCCGACGGCATTATTCTCTCGGGTTGGGCCACCGGCCACCCTCCCAGCCTAGAAGACCTGGAGTTGGCCAAGGCGGCCGCTGGCGATCGCCCCGTGTTTATCGGCAGCGGAGCCGATTGGGAAAACATTGGTACCCTGATGAAGGCGGCCGATGGCGTGATTGTGGCCAGTTCCCTCAAGCGCCAGGGCGACATTAACCAGCCCATTGACCCAATTCGGGTGGGGCAGTTTGTGGAGGCCATGCAGGAAGGATTGCAGGCCTTGGAGGGTAACCTCACCCTATCGTCCATGGTGGTTCCCTAGCGGACTCGCCAGAGGAGAACTGGGCCATAAGAGAACTGGGCCAGAGTGATAACGTAGGCATTACTATAGACACGGGGTCAGTTGGGGCCAGGGCACTCTGGCCGCCGCCCCACGGGCAGTTGAAGGTTTAACGTTTTGCTGGAGAGGCTAAGCATGAGACGTCGTCGTCAGGAAAACCGTTGGATTCATCGCTGGTCGCGCTGGCTGGTGGCGGGCATTGCCGCAGTGGGCACCCTCGGTACCGGTTACCTAACGATCACTAAGCTGATGGGCGGCGGAGCCTGCCCCACGGAAGGGTGCGAACGAGTCCTCTCTAGTCCCTGGGGTACGGTATTTGGTCTGCCCCTGACGCTGTTTGGCTGTTTGGCCTACGGCACCATGCTGGTGATGGCGCTGGCCCCCCTGCTGATCAATGCCGACCAAAATAAGCCCCTGCGCCAAAAGCTAGAAACCTGGACCTGGCCGCTGATGTTTATGCTGGCCGCGGCCATGATGGTTTTCAGCGCCTACCTAATGACAGTGCTGGCCTTTGAGCTCAAGGCCTTTTGCCCCTACTGCGTGGGTTCGGCGCTGTTTGCCCTCTCGATGTTTTTAATTATTTTGCTGGGCAACCGCTGGGAGGATCTGGGCCAGCTTGCCTTTATGGGCTTTATTGTCGGCGTGCTGACCCTCACCAGCACCCTGGCCATCTACGCCCCCATCGGGGCCGGGGACAGCCCCAGCAGCACCGTGGCGGGTCAGGTCGGGCCACCCATTACCACGGCCTCTGGCCCCGCCGAAATTGCCCTGGCCAAGCACCTGAAGGATAGCGGCGCGGTCATGTATGCGGCCTGGTGGTGCCCCCACTGCCACGACCAAAAACAACTGTTTGGGGCTGAGGCCACCGAAGCGCTAAATCTCGTAGAGTGCGCCGAAGACGGGCAAAATTCCCAAGTCGACCTGTGCCGGTCTAAACCAGAGATTACAGGCTTTCCCACCTGGGAGATCAATGGCGAGTTCTACTCGGGCACCCAAAGCCTGGCGCGCCTGGCGGAGTTATCGGGCTACAGCGGGCCTAAGGATTTTCGTCGGTAGCGCCAGCTATGTTGAAGAGATCGACACCCACTACAACAGCGAAAGCTTCTTTAGTGCGCCATGCCTACGGGCGTATCCATCGGTTGGGGGAGTAGGCAAAAAAAGAGGGTGCAGGGAAAATAGTCACGGCACCCAACACAAATAATGACTATGAGCATAGCGCCCAGACTGGCAGACTGGCTAGAGCAACCCGACTGCCAAGCATGTCTATCCGGGTTGTCAGCGGCGATCACCCTGCCAGCAATGGTGATGGTGGCCTTACAAGTGGGATTGATGGTAGCCCGCTGGCTGCTGGAGACGGAGCTAAAGCGTCGTGCCCAAGCGCCTTCGGACTGGCCAACCTGCCCCCACTGTGGGAGCCGTCTGCACTCGAAAGGGTTTCAGCGACGGCAGATACAGACCTTGGTAGGCGCGATTGCCTGAAAGCGGCGGGTGGGTCGCTGTCCTCGGGGATGCCCTGAGAGCCAGCGGGTGCCGCTCGACGAGGCCTTGGGCATTGTTCCCTATCAACAGAGCAGTGAGGAGTTGGTACGCTTGGGCTGTCTGCTGAGCGTGATGATGCCCTACGCCCAGGCGAGTGAGGTGCTGCGGCAGTGGAGTGGGCTGTCGGTGAGTGCGGCGAGTCTGTGGAACTGGGTGCAAGTGGTGGGGCAACGGGCCGAAGCGTCTCTGGCTGAGGCCTTGAGCGTTCAAGCCTCCGGCGAGACGGTGACCCTTGAACCCATTGACGACAGCTTGGCCGCCCTGCCTTTAGCCATTGGGGCGGATGGGGTGATGGTGCCGTTTCGGCCCACGCCGAAGACTCCGGTGGGTCGGGTTCAGTGGCGGGAGATAAAAGTCGGCATTCTAGCTCGCCTCGGCACTCGGGTCACCCGAGCGGGAGAGACTGTCCCCCAACTGCTGAGACGCCGACTGGTGGCGGTGTTGGGCACCATTGATGACTTCATCCCATCCATTCAACTGGAGGCGACTCGCCAGGGGGTAGACACCGCTCCGGTCGTCGTTTGGCTCAGCGATGGCGGACGTGGCTTCTGGCGGGTCTACCGCACTTGCTTTGCGACCGCTATCGGCGTGCTCGATTTCTTCCATGCCGCTGGCCATCTGGCTCGGGCCACTCAGGCCCTCTTTGGGACGCTCCAGTCCGCCGAGGCCCAAGCTTGGTTCCGCCGCTGGCGCCATTGGCTGCGCCACGGGCAAGCCTGTCGGGTGCGGCGGGTCTTAACCCAGTTGATTCATCTACCGGGCTGGTCGGACTCAGCCTTCTCCACCCTGCTCCAGGTGCAGGCCTACTTCCAGCGGCACCACCTACACACCCGGTATCAGCACTTTGAGCGCCTAGGACTCCCCTTAGGCTCGGGGATGGTGGAAAGTGCCTGCAAATGGCTCATTCAACAGCGCTTCAAGGGTGTTGGCATGCGCTGGAGCGACGACGGCTTTAACCATCTCCTCCTGCTTAGGCTAGCTTGGGCCAATGACCGCTTTGATGACTTCTTCCCCGCTGTGCCCAAGTCGCAGCCTGACCCATCCCCTAACCTCTAGATACGCCCCATCGTCTGGGATTGGGCGCTAGATCGCCAGGGTGGTGCGTTCCCACGCTTCGCGTGGGAACGATAGGATTCAGCAACGCCTGAGCCAGCGGGTTGAGTCACCATCGGCAGGCTATAG
>JAIXUR010000397.1 GCA_027483425.1 Cyanobacteriota bacterium
ATCACTGGATATTCCAGCAGATAGAGGTAATTCTGCTGGATGCGATCCAGCGCCTGCTGCTCGGCTGGGGTGAGTTCTGGCAGATCATGGTGCCATTCTGAGAAAAAAGCATCATCCTGCACCTGCTGCAACCCAAATTGTGTCTTCAAGTCGTGGAGTTTGACCTTGCGAGCGGCAACTGTCTGGGGCATGGCGGCGTTCAAGGCTAGCGGATGCTCCCATTTTAAAGGGTAAAGACTGGGCTGATGGATTGGCCGAGTGGTACCGACCTAGGCTGATGATCCAACCGAGTTCACAAGGGGAGCAGGGCCGCCCAACGATTGCCTGAGGAGGCTTGAGGAGCTAGCTGAGAAGCCTGGGCGCACTAGGGATGTTTCTGGCCAGAATCTCGTCGGCGATCGCGATCGCCTGGCCAGATGTAGCGCTAAATCTGGAGGAAAGTTGATTTTCAGACGCTACATCTGAAAATAATCGGCTATGATGATCGACCATTGGGGCGATCTGCTGAACCTGGGCTAAAAATCTGCCGATTCATGCGGTTTTCTAGCGCCTGGTTTGGGTTATGACGCACCGATCTACGTACTCTCTTGCTATCAAAAGGCTGATCCCATGGTCCAAGAACTTCCCCGCACTCGGCCCCAGGGGCCATTCCCTGAGGCAGCACCCGCGGCGTTTCCTGTGTTTTATCGCACCTATAGCCGTCGGGGCGAGGTGGTAGAGGGGCAGCGCGAAACCTGGGAGCAGGTGTGCGATCGCACCCTAGCCGGTCTAGTCGAGCTGGGTCGCCTCACACCAGCAGAAACCGCCCTAATTAACCGCATGCAGCTCCAGGTGAAGGCCCTGCCCTCCGGGCGCTGGCTCTGGGTGGGCGGTACCGCCTGGAGTAAACAGCCCGAAAACTTTTCTGGAGCCTACAACTGCACCAGCACCAACGTCGTTGACTGGCATGCCTTTGGGCTAATGATGGATCTGGCCATGATGGGCTGCGGCACCGGAGCGATCCTAGAACCCAAGTACATTAACCAAATTCCCGCCATCCGCAACCGCCTGACGGTGACCATGGCCGGTGGCATCGGCGAAACCCCTGCGGCTGAGCGGCGCGAAATCACCGACGTCACCATTGATGACAATCAGGTCACGATTCGGGTGGGCGACAGCCGCCAAGGCTGGGTCAAGTCCTACGAAACCCTGCTAGAGCTATCTACGGATGAACGCTTTACGGGTGAGGTTCATGTCACCATTGACCTGCGCGACGTGCGCCCCGCCGGGGAAAAGCTCAAGGGCTTTGGCGGCGTGGCCAACCCGGTGCGCCTGTCGCTGCTCTACGATCGCTGCGCCAACCTGCTCAACAAAGCCCTCGGTCGCCAGCTCAACTCCGTGGAGTGCTGCCTGCTGATCGATGAAGCCGCCGCCTGCGTCGTCGCCGGAAACATCCGCAGGTCCGCGGGCATGAGGCAATTCGACAGCAACGATACCCTGGCGGCCAGCGCCAAGGATAACCTCTGGCAGCAGGATGCCGAGGGCAACTGGCGGATCGACCCCGAGCGCGACGTATTGCGCATGGCCAACCACACCCGCGTCTTCCACGAAAAGCCCAGTCTGCAAGACTGCGTTGATTCGGTGCGCAAGCAGTTTTACTCCGGTGAAGGCGCGATCCAGTGGGCTGGAGAAGCCAAACGCCGGGCAAATGGTAGTGATAGATACGGTTTGAATCCCTGCGGAGAAATAATTGGATCCAATTTTCACTGCAATCTGGCTGAAGTGCACCTCAACCAGCTCGATCCCAAAAATCTGACGGAGCAGGAAGATGCGTTTACGGCGGCGGCGCTGTCTGTCGCAGTACTGCTCAACCACCAGTTCAATGAGCCTCGCTACCAAAAGTCGCGCCTAGAAGACCCCATTGTGGGCGTTTCCTTCACCGGGTTGTTCGACTTCTTTGTCAATGCGTTTGGGGTTGAGTGGCTGCGCTGGTGGGAGGCCGGTCGCCCTGACACCATGCAGGGTCTTGATTTCAAGGCTCAGGAGCAAGCGTATCTAACCCGCTGGAAAGAGATTGTGCACCGGGTGGTGTGGGAGTACTGCGACTCCTGTCAGGATCGCTTCGACCATGGCCAAGGTCTCAAGCGCCCCAACCGTTGCACCACCATCCAGCCCGCTGGCACCAAATCCCTGCTTACGGGTGCGAGCCCCGGCTGGCATCCACCCAAAGCCCAGCGCTTTATCCGGCGCATCACCTTCCGTAAGAATGATCCCGTGGCGATGGCCTGCATCGACTATGGCTATTCTGTGGTGCCTTCCCAGTCTGACAAAGACGACAACGGCAACCTGCTCAACGACCCCTTCGACCCCCGCTGTACCGAGTGGCTCGTCGAAATTCCCGTCGAGGTGCCCTGGGCGAATGTACCCGGTGCCGACGAAATCGCCATTGAGAAATTCTCGGCGGCGGCCCAGTTCGACTTTTACATGCAGGTGCAGACCCACTACACCACCCACAACACCTCGGCCACCATCGAGTTTCGTGAACCGGAGCTAGAGTCGTTAGCCGAGCGCATCTACCAGGTCATCCAAAACGACGAGGGCTATATTTCTGCGGCCCTGTTGGCCCGGTTCGACGACCTGCAAACCTTCCCCCGCCTTCCCTTTGAACCCATCGACAAGGCCACCTTCGAAGCTCAAAAGCAGCAGGTAGAGGCCCGGCGCGGTACCGACAACTTCCATGGGGCCCTGTCTCGCTACGACGCGGGAGAGGTCATCGAAGCTGGCCCGGCGGGGTGCGATTCCGACAAGTGCATGATGCCTGAGAAAAAGCCTGACTAGAGACCTGAGAGGATAGAGAGATAGCAGAAAGGGGGATTGGCTGTGCCAATCCCCCTTTTTTTGAGTTAGGAGTCAGGAGTCAAGAGCTGAATTCTGACTCCTGAATTCTGAATTCTGCTCGAAACAACATTTCCCGCCTTGCCCCCTTACCCCGAGCTCAGCCTGTTTAGCTCAGCTCGTTAATATCGTTCAGGCTGTCTAGAAGGTCACCGGAAGTCCCTTCTGGTGACGGAGCGCTCAACAGGGCGTCGAGATCGAGTCCTTCGGTATCGAAGTCTAGGTCAAGGGGGTCGGTTTGATCTACGCCAGCGTCGCTATCCAGCAGGTCCGAGAACCCTAAATCATCTAGGGTAACCGGAACGTCATCGGCGGTGAGGTCATCAATGCCCAAGCGGATGCCTAGGCTGGCATCCAGGGTGGCCTGATTGGCGGCGGCAATGGCAGCATCCAAATCCAGTTCACCGCTATCGTTTTTTGGGTCAGTTCCTGGGACGGTTTCTGGGGCCAACCCTGGCGCAGGTGCATTGTCGAGAGCGTTGTCCTGGAGGAGTTGTAGCTGTAGCCGAGCGTCGTAGCTTTGCTCTAGCTCCTCGGTGCGCTGGGTGAGCTCATCCTGATATTGCTCAATCTTGGCCGCTAGTTTTTGCTCGTACTCGTTTTGCAGCCTGGCCTCTAGTTCCTGACGCAGGTTGAGCGCTAGCTCCGCTGGGGCAGTTTCTGCCAAGGCAGTTATCCCTGGGGCATTGGCCTGGGCGAGCTGTAGACGATCGGCAAAGGCTTGCTCAAGTTCAGCCCGCTGCTGAGCCATGTCGTCTTGGTATTGGGCAATGCGCTCGGCTAGGCGCTGGTCGTAGTCGGCCTGGAGCCGAGCTTCGATCTCAGCGATTTGGCTAGCCGCTGGGCCGTCCAATGGGCTAGCCAAGATTCCCTCGGGCACCAAGGCGCTAGGGGGCAGAGTAGGGGTGGTTTGGGTCAAACGGGCTTGGAGGTCATCCTGGTAGTGGGCGATCGCCTCGGTCAGGCGCTGGTCGTAGTCTTGCTGGGCCAGCGATCGCGCCTCAGCCAGTTTTTCTTGCAGGTGATACTCGTAGGCCTGCTGAATTTTGGCGGCGGCTTCCTTCAGCCGCGTTTCGTATTGTTTTCGAATGCGCTGTTCGATGGCCATGGCGGCCTCGGTGGAGGCAGATTCGGGGGCGGCATCTAGGGGGCCTGCCTCCCCGAGCAAGCTTTGGCGCGCTAGGTACTCAGCTTCTATCTGATGACGCTGCGCCTCAATCTGAGCTTGGTAGTCATCTATTTTTTCAACCAGCTGCACCTCGTAGTCTTTTTGCAGTTGTGCCATGGCCTCCTGCAGTCGCAGCTGGTACTCCTGCTCCAATTGTTGACGAATGCCCTGCTCGGTGGTGCTGCTCGCCTCTCCTGGGGCCAGGTCCCCGGGGGCTGAGTATCCAAGGGATGCATCGTCTGGGGTGGCTCCCCCGATCAAGCTTTGGCGGGCAAAGTACTCTGTTTCAAGTTGGCTACGCTGCGCCTCAAACTGAACCTGGTAACCCTCCATTTTTTCGGCCAGCTGCACCTCATAGTCTTTTTGCAGCTGCCCAATGGCCTCCCGCAGCCGGAGCTCGTGCTCCTGCTCTAGATCGTCTTGGCGCTTCTGGCTCTGCTGCAAGGCCTCGGTCAGTTCATTCACCTGGCCCTGCCGTAGGTAGTAGCCCACAATAACCGCCAGCAACAGGCCAATTAAACTAGCAACAATTAACCCTTGCGTAAGTTGAGGCATGGTGTTTCTCCCCCATAAGACTAAAGACGAGCCGCAGAGTATCCCCGCCTCAGGAGCAGAGAACCACCACCTACTCCGCCTTAGCAGCCGTTATAAATATTGACGATCCATGATATACGCTGCACCAGGTTTGGGATCTGCAACTTTACCCAAACGCAGCTTGAGAGCAAGCCTTTGATCTGATTAACGGCCATCTTCAACCATGACAGATTATGACGGTGGGGTAGGGGTAGACCCACGGGGCCCTGGAGGCATCCCCTACAATGGAGCTAGAACGGATTGGTAGGGCCATAAACCTCACCAGAGCCGTATCCAAGGTTTAAGCCTCCCACTTGAGTTCTCTTTACTGGTTGTCTATGACCCATTCCCCCCACCGCCAGCCCGCGATTCGTACCGCATCTCCTTCAGAAATTTCCCCTTCAGGCATCGCCACCGATGCCCCCCAGGCTCCCCAGACCGACGACGATGCCTTGACGTTGGCCTATGCCATAGCTGCCGCTGCCGATGAACGCAAAGCGGGCAACGTGACCATCTTGCAGGTAGGAGAGGTGTCGTATCTGGCCGATTACTTTGTAATTGCCACCGGGTTTTCGACCGTACAGGTGCGGGCCATTGCTCGGTCGATCGAAGTGACCCTCGAAGTAGACTTAAACCGCCGTCCTTTGCGATTAGAAGGCCAGGGCGACAGCAGCTGGATTGTGATGGACTATGGAGATGTCATTGTCCATGTCTTTATGCCTGAGGCCAGAGACTTTTACGACCTGGAAGCCTTTTGGGGCCACGCCAACCAGATTGTCTACCAGCCCTCTGTTCAGATCGCTGGGCAAAGACCTGGCTACTCCTTTGGCCCTGAACAGGCTTAACCCTAGGGCCGTTGAAGGTTCAGACTGAGGAGATTTTTGAGCCAGAAGATATCCCCAGGTGGGGGGGCTAGGCCCTGCGCCCTGAGGAGGAATCAACCTTCCGAGCTCTTTGTATTGCCAGCAGGGTTCCGAGACCTGTCTCAATCCGTCCATTGGTATACAACTTCAGGGTGAGCGGTTCCTATTGATGGGCAATTCGTTTAGTCTATAGCTAGATTTGCGTAGTGTCGGTGGCAATGCCTCAACCCTGTCCGGTACCAGCTGAACAACAGCCCATCAACGAATACCAGGATGTGAAAGAATCTTGGTTTTACGGCTGGGGCAGTCGTGATATGGTCGGCTACCTCAAGCCTGTGATCATCCTGTGGAGCGTAGGCTGGGTTGTAGCAGGGCCGATGGCCGCGGCGAGCTTTGCCCCGGCTAAATACCCTCTGCCCTTTGGCCTCAGCGCGGCCATGGGTGCCCTGGTATTGCCTACTCTGGTTTTATTACAGCTCTACGTAGGTTGGTCCCATGTGGGGGGGCGCCTGCGGCAAACCACCGTGCCCTACGAAGAGTCGGGCTGGTACGACGGGCAGCTTTGGGTTAAGCCTGAAGAGGTGTCCAATCGCGATCGCTTGATTGTAGACTACCAGGTGCAGCCTGTGCTCCAGCGCATTCGTCGCACCCTAGGGGCGATCGCGTTACTCCTGGCCCTGGGGTTTATGGCTTGGCCGATGGTTTAGCCGCCACCTTGCCCCATGACCGCCCTGGGCATCACTCGCTGGGCCTTACTCCCGTAACATCAGTATTGTTCACCACCGCAGAGCCTCCACTATGACCAGCAGTCGGGTTAGTCGGCACCAAACCAAAGAGCTAGAGGTGCAGCTTCTGCGGGAGGGCATCGTGGAGTCTAACCACCTGGTTCATGTGTCCGTGTGCGATAACCGGGGCCGTACCCTGTCGGGGGCGGGCAACGGCGAGCTGGGTACCTTCATTCGCTCTGCCCTCAAGCCCTTTCAGACCCTGGCGGTGACGGCGGCCGGGGCCATAGAGCGCTACGGCCTCGACGATCGCGACTTGGCCATTATGTGCGGCTCTCACCAGGCCACCATCGAGCAGGTGCGCCAGGTATTTCACATTCTCTGGCGGGCCGACCTTGACCCCAGCGACCTGCGTTGCCCCATCCCCGAGGGCAAAAAAAGCCCCCTTGAACACAACTGCTCGGGCAAGCACGCGGGCATGCTGACCATCTGTCAACAGCGCAACTGGCCGTTAGAGAGCTACCTAGACCGCGACAGCCCGGTTCAAAAGCTCATTTTGGCACGCATGTCTGAGCTGCTGGGCA
>JAIXUR010000391.1 GCA_027483425.1 Cyanobacteriota bacterium
AGGCGGACATCTGCCTGAACACTGGCAGGGAAAGGATTTTGGAGCCCTTTCCAACTCCCCCGAACGACTTCGAGTCGCGCGTCTAACAAGTTATTAGATCGATCCAGTCTGCCTATATATCCCCTACCGGGTAGATGGGCAGATTATTCGCCGCCTAATTCCCCCTAGAGGGTAGATAGGCAGCAGATAATCTGCATAATAGCCCTCTCAGAGGTAGATAGGCAGCGAAGATCCGTATATCTTCCATTTCGACTAATCTGAGTTGTCTTTGATACCGGCATGGTGGAGTTTACCCCTGGAGCCTGCACCTCCTAAGAAGCGGCTTGACCAAGCGCGCGATGCCGGGAGACGCCGCGCAAACGACTCCGTTCAGCCATCGGGGATTTTCTCAAATCAGCTTATCCAACCTAGGTAGATTGCCCAGGGCAGAAGGAGAAAGCCAAGGGCGATCGCCCCCCCAATCACCGCACTCGCCCCGTAGACCAGAGGCCGCACCCCAGCATTCAGCAGCCCGATCGATTGCAGCGCGCTCCATAGCCCATGGCGCAGGTGCAGACCCAGCAACATCATCACAACGCTGTAGCCCACCACATAGGGCAACTGGTGAAAATCCTCAATCACCAGGCGAGCCAAATCCCGTACGGTCTCACCCCCCAGTTGAGTGGTGTAGTAGGTGCCAAATTTAAAAGTCCGCAGGTGAAAAACTAAAAACGCCAATATCACCGAGCCGGTGATGATCATGGTGCGCGAGCTAGGGGATTGGTAGCTGGGGCCGCCCGCCGACTGGTAGGTGCTGTAGCCCTGGGGCCGCGCCCGCCGCTTGCGCCAAAAAATCTCAATCCCCACCGAGGCGTGGAGCAGTACGATCGCCAGCAGCCCTAGCTCAACCGCGTAAAAGGCCACCCCCAAATTTTCGATTGCGCGGGCGTAGTCGTTATAGGCCTCGCGACCGCTAAACAGCAGCAGGTTACCGGCCAAGTGGGCCAGCACAAAGACCACCAGAGCGATCCCGGTCGTCCCGGTGATCAGCTTCTTACCCAGGGATGAGCGATAGAACCGGAGCAGCGGTGAGCCGAGGGGCGGGGCCTCGGGTTCAGTCTTGGGGGCTTTTAGGGTGTTGGTCATGGTTCATCCTGCACACGTTCGATTTGTTCAAGCACCCGGCGAATTTCAAAGGCATCGGTGGCCTCGGGGTGATAGTAGAGGTAGCGCTCTAGGTCGAGCTGAGCCTGGTCGAGCAAGCCCTGCTGGTAGTTGATCAGGCCGCGATCGCGCCATTCCGCCACCCCCTCAGGATGAATCAGCAAAATGCGATTGATGGCATTGAGGGCCTTGGGCACATCTCTATTTTGCAGGTAAATCAACTTTAGGTTGGTCAGCATGCGAACCAAAAAAACCACCGGCGGAATCGGCATCAGGTGGTGCGGCTCGAGCTGGGCCGAGCTGCCAAACATCTGCTTGAGGCGATCGCGGCAGTCTTGCTCAAACAACGTTTCCCCCCGATTAAAGGGGTCCACGAACACATCCATGTCATTGATCGTGGGGCGAATCAAGAAATGCCCCGGCATGCTCACCCCAGCCATGGGAAAGCCAATGCGGTTGGCCAACTCCAAATACACCAGCGACAGACTGATGGGAATGCCCACTCGCCGGTCTAGCACCTCGTTGAGAAAGCTATTGCGAGGGTCGTAGTAGTCGATGCTGTTGCCGCTAAAGTTCAGCTCGTTGAACAAGTAATCGTTAATGGCACGAATAATTCTGAGTGGATAACGATCCGCTGGCAGGCGCTGGCGGAGAGTCGCGGCCATGCGATCGAGCCGATCCAGATAGTCCTCAGCCACCAGGTGAGGATACTCTTCCTGGGCAATGTAGAGTGCCGCCCGAGCCAAACTCACCTGATCAGTCGGCTGTTGCAGCTCTTGGTAAAGTCGCTCCCTGGGAATTGCAGAATAGGTCATTTAAGCGTTGTAGTCCTTACCGCTGCCATAGAACAGACTATCTTGCCAACGATGGCTATAGTATCGCTGAACCGGCGGCAGCAGCTCAACCAACGGGGTTAAGGCGCGGGCCAGGGGCTCTAGCGCACTGTACCCAGCCAGGCTACCATAGTGGCCCAGCCAGCTCGCCAAGCTGCCTACCCCCACCTGGGGAATAATTTTGGCCACCAAACCTGGATACTTCAGCGAGGTCACTGCCAGGGTCTTCGCCAGCGCCGAGAACTGCACCACATCCTGCAAAAACGGCTTCAGGGTCGGCTCTCCCAACCCCGCCATAGCGGCAAAAATCACCGTCAGCATGGTGTTGATGTGCTGCTCAGCGAGCCGTTGGTCAACCCCCACGCTCATCGATCGCTGAAACAGCCAGGTCACCGACAGATTGGGCTGGTAGGGTTGCAACGCCCCCAGGGGTTTTGCCCCCAGGCAATCGCTGGTCAACGCCTCGTCAATGCCCGCCATCAACCGATCTAAGTGGCGAATCATCGCCCCAAAGCCACCAAAACTGAGGGGCGACTGGCTACCGCTGCTGTCGCCCACCGCCAGGGTGCGACCCCAGGGGTACCGCAACGGGCTCTGTCGGTAGCAGGGAAAGAAGCCAAACAACGCCCGCTGCACCCGCAGCTCCTCCAGGCTCACCTGCTGGTACTCCGGCAGCAGTTGCCAGTACTCCTCAAACAGCTCAGTTAGGCTCAGTCGCCGGGGGTCAGCATCCAGATAGGTAAACAGGTAGGTGGTGCGCCCATCCTGGGCCGGAAAGGCCTCCCAAAAGTACTGGCACTGGTGGCGCAGGGGCGTAAACGACACGATTAAATCGCCCTTGTCGTTGGTGGGGTAGCCCTGGGCGCAGGTGCCCACCACCAGGCAGACGGCATCGGGCTTAGCGGTACCCCGCGCCTGGCGCACCAGGGGCGAAAAGTGGCCCATGGCGTCGATCAGCAGGCGGGTGGTAAAGGGCGGGTGCTGATCGGAATCCCCTTGGCCCAGGGCTTTAACCAGCACACCATTGGGGTGCACCCAGGCCGCCTCAAAGGGGGCCTGTTCAAAGAGCTGGCCCCCAGCCTTGAGAAACTTAGCCTTGAGCCGGTCGAGCAGACCCCTGGGGTCAACCCCGACATTGAGGACATCGTTGACCCAGAGGGGCTCACCCTCGCCGAACTGCAGCCGGGCCGGGTTGTATTCCGAGGCAATGACGTCCTCTAATTCTGGCTCAGACAGCAGCCCCAGCTCCGTCAGCACCGCCAGCTCCCGGCGAGAAATATTCCATTCTTGCTGTCGTCCCTGCAAGACACCCCGCTCGAGCAGGGCAACCCGCCAGCCCCGCTGGGCCAGCCCCGCCCCCACCAAAATCCCCAAGGTGCCACCGCAGATCACCACATCCCAATCGACCGAGTCCAGCGGCGTGTCGGCCTGGTGGATGACGTGAGCGTCGGGCAGGGTGCCGGTGCGGTAGCGCAGCCACAGATCGTCGGCCTGACTGAGGCCCGCGAGGGGGTCGCCGGGCAGGCCCGAGAGCATTTGTTCAGTCAGAGTCATAGGAGGATGTCGCGTATAGCTTCAGCATAGGC
>JAIXUR010000404.1 GCA_027483425.1 Cyanobacteriota bacterium
AATAATGGTTCACCGTTTGCCCCACCACCCAAACGTAGATAAACATCGCGACCCCAGGGGCAAGAGCCCCTACCATGGGCACCAGAACCCCCACCCCCACCATGGCCAAACAGGCTAGAGCCGTCCGCACCAGGGCACTGGCGAAGCCAAACAGTAGACCGACCTTCGCCAGGGCATCGCCCCCCCGCTGAGGCCGCCAGAGGCGGACAATGCCCCTGATCAAGACAACGTTGAGCACCACCAGAACGATGGCCTTGAGCCAGCCGATGTGGGGAATGGGGATGAGGACGGCGATCGCCGCCCCCAGAGCCACGTCGAGAATCAGATGGCGGGCCTTGCGGTTGATGCTGGCGGGGTGATCCATGGCGGCACGGTGAATAGGGGACAGGCCTGGGCGGCTGAGCCCAGGCCTGAAAAGCTAAGGCTCAAAACGTCTGTACCTACCAGCCCTCCCAGTCCTCATTAAAGATTGACGTGTCGGGGAACATCACTGGGTTGCCGTCCGCCTCCATCTCCTGTTGCAGCTGCTCCAAGAGCGGCTCTCGGCTGGGCAGATTGTCCACCAGATCGTAGGGAATCACCCCATTGTCGAGGGAAAAATCGAGGGTTTGGGCCGCAGCGGCCCCCACCGACCATTCAAAGGAATGCACCCGATAGCCTGCCGCCACGATGTAGCTCATGGCAATGCCCTTGCCCGCCACCAGCATATTATCGATGTCTTGGGGAATCATGGCCCGCAGCGGAATTTGCCCCGGATAGGCGGGGCCATGGCCCTGGCGAACCCCTTCCCGCTCATAGTTATTCACGGCTTCTACCGGATACTCCCCATAACAGGGGTGGAAGTCAATGGTGTATTGCGAAATGCCCACCGAGTCCGGAAAGATCCGAGCCCGAGTCCGAAACGGGATCTCGTCGGCGGGGGTCTCATCGATCAGGGCGGCGGTGGCACCGGGGCCAGCCAGTTCGCGGCGCAGGCGCAGGTATTCCTCGGGAGACAGGGCCTGCTGATAGTAGGGGTCTTCGGTAAACGCCTCTTCCTTGCGTACGACATCGACTTCGTTGAGGCTAAAGCCATCCTCATAGCCTGGAAAGGGTCGCCCAATGATCCGCCGTGCTTCGCGGATATAGGGATATTTAGACAGCCCATGGACTGTTCCCATGGGGGAATCTAGCCCCTCCAGGTAAAGCAGGTAGGGATAGGGATCTTTGATCCCATCGCCAAATACCGGATCATCGGCAAACAGGCTTTTGTTGGTGTCACTGGTGGCCAGCCAATAAAAGAACCCGATGGAGTTTTCTTCGCCCTTGCGCAGGGTGTCGGTGCGCAGGCCCCCCATCCAGCCGCCGGGGCTGAGCTGCCCGTTCGCCTCCAGCTGGTCACGGCTGTAGATCAGATTGTCGAGGGAGCTGCCGGGGTTGTAGTCGTTGCCCGGCCCCCAGTTCTGCATCGAAATATCGCCCACGCCCGGTCGGGGCACGCCAAAGATGGTGTCCTGCCGCGCCGGTTTGGCATTCCAAATCCGGCGGTAGGTAAAGACAAAATCAAAGTAGCTTTCGGCGTCCTGCACCTGGGCATTGGTGGGGCGGGGGTCAAAGCCGTAGATGGGCTCGTAGGTGCTGTAGTAGTCAGGCAGATCGTAGGTTTGCACCGTTTCGGTGCGCTCCATGGCAAAGGGGTAGGTGAACCCCTGGGTGCAGTAGGGGTCGCGCTCCCGCACCGGCGATGACGGGTTGAGGTGCGATCGCGGATCTAGCCCCAGCTGATAGGGAATATCGGCTAAGCCAATGATTTCGCCGGTTTCCGTGGCTTCCACCACGTACCAATCCGCCGGGCGGGCCACAGCTGTACTGTCTCCGGCCGGGGGCTCGACTGGCACAAACTGAATCACCGTCTTCGAGAACTGCGGAGAATCGTCGTAGGTGTAGGCATCTTCGATCGTGGCCGAAAGCGGCTCGGTGTTGAGGGGTTCAGCCCCCGGTGCCGGGCTGTGCTGAATCGCAGTCAGACTGGTAATTTGGTTGCCTGCCGCATTCAGGCTGAGGTCTTTGACCACCGTATTGGGAAACCACTTCAGTTCGCCCCCCCCTTTGCGGGCGGCGTCAACCAGCATCTCCATGAGAATGCTATTGGCGTCCTTGGGCAAAAAACACGAGACGCTGACCCAGCATTCACCCGGATTCAACTTGCCATACTTGGCCTCAACCCTGGCCCGCATTTCGTTGTAGCCACGGGCGTAGAACGCTAGGGCGCGCTGCTTGGACAGTTCATCCAGGGCGGTGGTGCCCTGGGATGACAGCTGGCCGCCCACCCAGTCGGTGATGTCGGTCATGCAGACGGTGCGCCCCGCCAGCAAGCTCTCGTAGGCCGCCGCCGTGCCCGCCAGACCGCCACCCACAATCATGATTTCGCAATTGACCACCTCGTCGGCTGGTTGGGCTTGGGCCAGGGTCGGTACGGCCCCCAGGGGCAGCGTCCCCGACACCAGGGTGCCTGCCATGAGCGGAAAACTGATTACTCGACGGAGTTGGCGCATAGTCACAGGTTGGATTGAGACGACAGGATGGGGCTGATCCTTGACCCCGTTCACACCACCCTTTCCCCATAGCTAGCCGCTTACCCAAAGGAGATGGTACGGCAAGGAAAAAACAAGGGGCACCGGGCGCTAACGGGAGACCGCATAGAAAACCCCTGGATTGTCCCCGAAAAGCTCCTTCAGGCCCATTAATTTCACATTTCTTTCTGTTTCTCTCCGCTTATCCCAGACAAAAGCCTATACCTACCGCTAGCCCGCCATGGGCAACGTAACAAAGGAATAAGCGCGATATGCAGCCCCACCCACTCCTGCCTCCTGACTCCGATCGCCTAGGCCCAAGACTTGATCCCCAGCCCCAGCCCCAGTACAGTCTGGTCAGGTCATTTATTTCCCCCCATTATGCTGCCATTTCGCTGGGTTTGGGCTACGGGCTTATCGGTCGTCTCGCTACTGGCAGGGGTCTGTGCCGAGGCGGTGCGCCCCCAAGCCGCCCACGGTGCCGAGACCATTCGCCTCACTCTAGGAGGCCCCCTGGTGCTCTCGGTATCGGTTGAATCCCTCGAAACCTTTGCCGAGACAGGGGAAATCACCGACAATCTCAAGCTCCTGGCCCGCTTTCTAGACGAGGGCACCCTGGAGCTGGTGCGGGGGGGCCTAGGCCGACCCGTCCCCCTCAGTGCCGCTACGGTCGATCACCTACTCTATGCGCCCCTCGGCGTAGACGCCCTGTTTAATCTTGGCAAACTGATTCAGGTCAAACCGGGGGTGAATGGGTTCCACGGGCTGCGGGCGGCATTCATCAACGCGGCGACGGCTAACCCCGAGGGCTGGACGCTGATCGATGTGCTGAGGGCGTTTCCCACCGACACCATTGACCTGGAGCTAGCCGACCTCGTTACCCTGCGGCGGACCTTGGCGGTTTACCTGAGCTACAACGCCGCCGTGGTCGATGCCATTGAGCAGGAGGCAACGGCCGAAGCCGCCACCCAGCCCACCACCGACCTAGCCACCCTAGCCGACCTCGACCAGCCCGGCCCCTATGCCGTGCAAAAAACCACCCTGGTGGTAGAAAACCCCGCCCTGCGGCAAACCGCGACTGGGCTTAGCGTCAACTACGACTTTCCGGTGGATGTGTACCTGCCCCAGGGCACACCCGGCCCGGCCCCTGTGATCGTCATCTCCCACGGGTTTGGCGATGTCAAAGAAAGCTTTGCCTTCATCGCCGAGCACCTGGCCTCCTACGGGTTCGTGGCGATTTTGCCGGACCATGTGGGCAGTGACCTAGCCTACCGCCAGCAGTTTTTGAATGGTCGCCTCAACACCCTGCTCAGCCCCATGGAGTTTTTGAACCGGCCCCAGGAAATTTCGTTTTTGATCGATGAGCTGGAGCGGTTGGTGGCCACGTCGCCCGACTGGGCGGCACGCCTTGACTTAGGCCGGATTGGGGTGATGGGCGATTCCCTCGGCGGGTCCACGGCCCTATCCCTGGCCGGGGCTGAGATCAACTATGCCCGCCTGGTCGAGGCCTGTGGGCCAGATAATTTCAGTCTCAATGTGGCCCTCTACCTGGAATGTCGGGCCCGGTTTTTGCCACCCCAAAATTACCAGCTCAAGGACGATCGCATTAAAGCCGTCTACGTGACCCACCCCATGGGGGGGTACCTGTTTGGGCCCGAGGGCATGGGACAGATCGACATTCCGCTGCTGATGGTGGTGGGTAGCCATGATGTGGTGGCGACCGCCGTGACGGAACAGATCCACCCCTTTGTGTGGACACCAGACAATCCCAAGTATTTAGCGCTGCTGCGGGTGGGCACCCACTTTTCCTCTAAGCCGGGTCGTGACGCTGACCCTCGGGCGGGGGCTGAGGGGGCGGCCAACCAGGTTATTCGGCTGTTGTCGGGGCAGCACCGGGATGTGGGCACCCGCTACTCGAAGACCCTGAGCGTGGCCTTTTGGCAAACCTACCTGCAAGACCAGACCGACTATCTACCCTACCTGACCGCCAGCTACGGGTTAGCCGCCAGCGTCGGGCAGCCGATGCGTTTAGACATCATTCGATCGCTCACCCCAGCCCAGCTCGAAGCCGCCTACGGTCGCACGCCGCCGATCCCGATTATTCCACCCCCGGTGGCGGCGGTACCGCCCGCCCGCGACGAGAGCATTTTGGCGGAGATCGAGCGTACCGGGGTGCTCAAGGTGGCCTTTCGCAAAGATGCGCCACCCTTTGGCTACATCGACTCAGAGAATGCCTGGGCGGGGTACTGCGGCGATGTGGCGATCGCCCTGGGCGAGCACTTGACCACCACCCTCAACCATCCCGTTGGCATTGAGCTGGTGGAGCTGACCTCCACCCTGCAAAACCGCTTTGACCTGGTACGCGACGGCAGCGTCCATCTGGAATGTGGCCCCAACACTATCCGCCAAGACATTCCAGGCATTACCTTTTCGATCCCGTTCTACGTGACGGGGGCCAAGTTTTTGGTGCGGCAAGCCCAGGCGGCCACGGTCAACTTCAATCTGCCGGGCCTGCGGCTCGGGGTGTTGCAAGACACCACCACCGAAGCCTTTTTGCGCGAGCGTTATCCCAATGCCGACATCGTGACATTTTCGGGGGCAACCGACCGAGAGCAGGCGGTGCAGGCGGTGGTCTCGGGGACGATCGAGGCCTTTATCGGCGACAGTGTGCTGTCTGAGGCCGAGCTACAGCGCCAAAATTTGCCCCGCGACCAGTTTGCGCTGCTGCCCGAAAACCCACTCACCTGCGAATACTATGGGCTGATTTTGCCCGACAACGACCCTCAGTGGCGCCAGGCGGTGAATGAGTTTTTACAGGACACCGAGGCGATTCAAGCGGATTTTGATCAGGATTTGCGTGAGCTGGACTACTGCTTTAACCGGTAGCGATCGCGAAATTGCGGGCAACGGTGGGCGCATAGCCCTAGGATCTAGCGTCATCGGACTCTAGGGCCAATCGGCAATATAGATCAACCGATCGCTCAACAGCGAGAACTCATCATTGGGGTTCTCAACCTCCAACTCTGCTAGGCTGGCGACCAACTCGCTGCGGTAGGCCGCCGCCGCTGGAGACACCGGGGCTTGGGAGAGGACTGCGATCGCATCGTACCAAAGCCCCATTGCCACGTACTGCTCAGCCTGCTGCACCGGATCTTCTGTTGTTGGCATTGCGGCGGGGGCTGCCACCACCTGCAAATCGGCCTCATCAAGGCTGTTTTTAGAGGGCTGCCCCGCAGAGCATTTGACGATTACCTTCCATCGATAGGTTTCTCCGACGACGAGGGGGGGCATGGTAGCCGGTAAGGTCAGAGTCATCCAACCAACCTGACTCAGCCCCAGGTCAAAGGTGCCAACCGGCTCTGGATCATCCGCAGGGTCACTCGATACATACCGATAGAGCTGAATCTCAACCGGGTAGGGGGTTTCATCGGCCACAAACCAGACCAGGGTAGGCCGGGTAGAAGCCGTTTGCCCAATATGGGTATCAGGGGCTAAGGCCGTGGTATCGATCGCGGCCTGGCCATCACAGCCCCCTCCCCTTGGCCCCCCGCCCCTGGTGCGGCGGGGCGGTTCGATGCCGGCTG
>JAIXUR010000307.1 GCA_027483425.1 Cyanobacteriota bacterium
ACCCCCAACCCCTCGGGGCAGTTTCAGAGTTCCTTTGCCTGGCCGCCACGGCTAGAGGATTTGCGGGGACTATCTGACCACTTTGGGGTTGGGGTTGACATTCGGATGGGGCCGCCGATCTAACCCCTACCACAGGCAGATTTTGGTCACCGCAATGTCACCGCCAAAGCAGACGGCCACGTCTGAGCCGGGGTCGTGGCGGCGCTGGCCATAGTCGCCGGCATAGTAAAACTGGCCCTGGTCAACCCTAAACTCCGTGGGCAGGGGCTGGGTGCAGGGGGTACAAAAGACGATCGCTGGATCGCGATCGCCCGGCTGTAGATGGGGCAAATTCACGTTCCAAAAGCAACCCGCTGGCAGCTCATCCGCCATCAAGGTCTCAATCACCGGGGTCGCCAGGCGCGCGGCCAAGGCCCAATCAACGGGGCGGCGATTTTGCATGTAGTGGGATATGGCGATGCCGGGCACCCGCAGCAGGGCCGCCTCACGCACCGCCGCTACGGTGCCCGACAGGTAGAGATCGGCCCCCATATTGCCCCCGGCGTTGATGCCCGAGAGCACCCAGGTGGCCTCGGGGCAAAGGTGGCCCAGGGCGACGCGGGTGCAGTCGGCGGGGGTGCCGCCAATGGCAAAGGCGCGATCGCCACGGGGGGCAATGGCGATCGGGCCACCCCGAGTCATCTGGTGGCTACAGCCCGACAGGTGCTGGTCGGGGGCGACCACCCAGGTGGGGTAGCCGTTCAGCGCCGCGCCCAGGGCCTGAATGCCGGGGGCATCGATGCCGTCGTCGTTGGTGAGCACAAGGGTCATGGGTGAAGCCGCAGAATTCCGCTGATTGAAGCATAAGCCGTAAGCCTAGCCAAGGAGCGAGTCAGCGACCAATCCAGGGCCGTACAATGACATTAGCCACTTCTGTTAGGAGGGCCTGTCATGGCATTGACCGTCCACGCATTAACCAAGCTACAAGCCGACTATCCTGACTACCGTATGGAGCTGATTGATGGCGAGGTCAGGGTCATGAGTCCATCGGGCTATGAGGCAGACGAGGTCTCAAGCGAACTGGTTAGGGTCTTAGGTAATTGGGTGCGCCCTCGACAACTAGGGCGTATCACAGGGTCTAGTGCGGGCTTTGTGTTGCCCAATTCCGATACCCGTGCTCCGGATGTTTCCTTCGTCAGAGCTGAGCGGCTGCGCCGGAGCCCTCGATCGTTTGCGGAACTGGCCCCCGATCTGATCGTAGAGGTCAAATCACCGACGGACAGCGTGACTAAACTGCGGGGCAAAATTCAGGAGTTTCTGGTCTTGGGTACTCAGGTCGGCATTTTAATCAACCCCGAGAGCCGCCAGGTAGAGGTGTATCGGCTAGCGGAGGAGGCGATTCTGCTGGGCGATGGAGACACCCTGACCATCCCCGATCTGCTTCCGGGCTGGGCGGTTGCCGTAGCTGACCTGTGGCCGCTGGTGTTCGAGTAACCTTACAAAGGCAGACCCCAGGGTTTTTGGAAAAACCCTGGGGTCTAAGGCTCCATCCCACAGACTAACCGATCCAGCGGGCGACGTCCTTGGCGTGGTAGGTCAAAATCATGTCGGCCCCCGATCGCTTAAAGCTGGTCATGGTTTCCATCACCAGTTTTTGCTCATCCACCCAGCCGTTGAGGGCAGCGGCCTTGACCATGGCGTATTCGCCCGACACGTTGTAGGCCGCCACGGGCAGGTTGGTGGCCTGCTTCACCCGCCAGATGATATCCATGTAGGCCAGGGCGGGCTTCACCATCAGCATGTCGGCCCCTTCGGCGATGTCGAGCTCAATCTCTTTCAGGGCTTCGGTACCGTTGGCGGGGTCCATTTGGTAGGTGCGGCGATCGCCAAACTGCGGAGCACTCTCCGCCGCATCCCGAAACGGCCCGTAGTAGGCCGAGGCATACTTCGCGGCGTAGGACAGAATCGGCAGATCGGCAAAGCCGTGCTCGTCGAGGCCAGCGCGAATGGCCTGCACAAAGCCATCCATCATCCCCGAAGGGGCAATAATATCGGCCCCAGCATTGGCCTGGGCCACAGCGGTTTTCTTCAGCAGTTCGAGGGTGGGGTCATTGAGCACCCGCCCGCTGAGATCGCCCACCTCTAGATAGCCGCAGTGGCCGTGGGGGGTGTACTCGCACAGGCAAGTATCGACAATGACCAACAGGTCGGGCACCGCCGCTTTGACGGCGGCGGTGGCCTTTTGCACAATGCCACAGTCGTGCCAAGCGTCGGTGGCGTCAATATCTTTGTCGGTGGGAATACCAAACAAAATGATGGCCGGAATACCCAGGTCATAGACCTCCTTGGCCTCTTCGACAATCTTGTCGACCGAAAGCTGGTAAACCCCCGGCATCGACGACACTTCCTTAGCCACCTGGTCACCCGGCACGGCAAACAGGGGATAGATCAAATCGGCCTGGGTAACCAGGGTTTCTTGCACCATGCGGCGAAGTTGGGGGTGCTGGCGCAGTCGGCGAGGGCGATGGGTGGGGAACATAGCCTGGGATATAGGGGAACGGGTCTACGCATGAAATGAAGCTTCATTAAACTAAAGCTCCATTCAGGAACGAAGACAAGCGCTTGGTTACGTTCCGTAATGTCCACCGGATGGACTCGGGGGCATTATCCCTGGGGCCCCGGCTCATCTAGCTCATCTAAAAGGTGGGGGTGTGCTCAAAGTAGTAGTTTACGGCCTCAGCCTGCCCCGATCCGGGCAATTTGAGCCTGCGATCGCAGCCCCCAGGCGAGATTCACTGCTCTGGCGGATCTTCAATGCCAATAAACTCTAAAAGCCAAAACTCTATGCTAGGATTGCTAATCGTGCTTGGCGAATGACTTTAGTCGCTAAACCACGGGTCGCTAGCTCAGCGGTAGAGCACTCGGCTTTTAACCGATTGGTCCTGGGTTCGAATCCCAGGCGACCCATTTTTAAGCTCAATCACGCTTCAATGACTCTGGGGGTAGCGCAACCTACGGACTGTGGCCCGCAGTGATCTATGATGGGGCATGGTACTGGGATGTACATATCCTGGTGAAGTGGGGAGTTCTTTTAAGCTTAGTTTTAGCTTGTCCAAACATTTCGTTATACATCCATCGATCTATCCTAAGATTGGTGAGTAAGGCTACCTACTCAGAGCGTTTCGGCTAATGCTCCATTCAGGTGATTGGCTAGATCAGCCCAGCTGGCTAAGTCCACCGACCTGGACTCGGAGAGTGGTTAGGTGAAATGCTCTTAAACGTCTTGAAGGCCTAACGGCGAGAACACACTAGGAGGATTTTTATGGCGCTTGTCTCACTGAGGCTACTGCTCGATCACGCAGCTGAGAACGGCTACGGCATTCCGGCTTACAACGTCAATAACCTGGAGCAAATCCTGGCCATCATGAAGGCGGCGGAAGATACCGACAGCCCCGTGATTTTGCAGGCCTCGCGCGGTGCCCGCACCTATGCTGGCGAAAACTTTCTGCGTCACCTGGTAATCGCTGCGGTCGAAACCTACCCCCACATTCCTGTGGTGATGCACCAAGACCACGGCAACTCTCCCGCCACCTGCTACTCGGCTCTGCGCAACGGCTTCACCAGCGTGATGATGGACGGCTCTTTAGAAGCCGACGCCAAGACCCCCGCCAGCTTTGACTACAACGTTGCCGTTACCGGCGAAGTGGTGAAAGTGGCCCACTCGATCGGCTGTAGCGTGGAAGGTGAACTGGGCTGCCTCGGCTCCCTCGAAACCGGCGCTGGCGAAGCAGAAGATGGCCACGGCTTTGAGGGTACCCTCAGCCATGACCAACTGCTGACCGACCCCGATGAAGCCGTGCAGTTTGTGGAAGCCACCCAGGTGGATGCTCTGGCCGTGGCCATCGGCACCAGCCACGGGGCCTACAAGTTTACCCGCAAGCCCACTGGCGAAATTTTGGCCATTAGCCGCATTGAAGAAATTCACCGTCGCCTACCCAACACCCACCTGGTCATGCACGGTTCCTCGTCTGTGCCCCAGAAGTGGCTCGATATGATCAACGAGTACGGTGGTAATATCCCCGAGACCTACGGTGTGCCCATCGAAGAAATTCAAAAGGGCATCAAGAGCGGCGTGCGCAAGGTCAATATTGACACCGACAACCGTCTCGCCATCACCGCGGCCATCCGTGAAGCGGCCTTTAAGGATCCTTCTAACTTTGATCCTCGCCACTTCATGAAGCCCTCGATCAAGTATATGACCGAGGTCTGTGCCGAGCGCTACGACGCCTTTGGCAGTGCCGGCCAGGCTAGCAAGATCAAGCAAGAGCCTGTGGAAGTTTACGCCGTTAAGTACGCCAAGGGTGAGCTTGACGCTAAGGTGTCCACCGTCGCGGCGGTCTAGAACAATCGATGGCTTAGGTTCTCTTGGGAGCCGAGGCTAACCTGAACTAGGCACAGGGCTTCTTCGTTGAAGAGGCCCTGTTTTTTGCTGTTTCCGGCGTACATTGGAGTTGCTCTGCCTGCTGCCATCCTTGCCATGCTGCCCCCAACGCTCCCTCGCCAAATGCTTGCGGCCCTGCTGCCCTACCTCAAAACCGCCGGGGCCTATGCCCAGCAGATTCAAGCTCAAATTGCCGCCCAGCCCGACAAAGGCGGCAAGGGCGACAACTTTTTTGCCTCGGCCCTCAGCGATGCCGATCTGTCGATTCAAACCATGATGGAGGTGGTGCTGCTGGGGCTGTTTCCGTCGGTGCGCTTCTACGGCGAAGAGTATGAGCAAACCTACAACACCAAGTATTTTCGCGCCATCGATCTGGGCCCCCTGGGGGACTACCTGATTACCCTCGACCCCATCGACGGCACCCAGTTTTACCTGGATGGCCACTCAAACTACCAGATTATCTTGGCCATTCTCAATGCCGATGAGTACGAGGCGGCGATCGCCATTACCCCCGGCCAGGGCATCTACTACTACACCCTGCGGGGCGAGGGCACCTTTAAAGGGACGCTAGCCCAATCCCTCGACGACTGTACCCGGCTCAGGGTCGAGAGCCCCACGCCAGCGATCTGCCTGGGCTGGCAGATGGGGGCGTTGGTGCCCCACCTGGGCGATCGCTACCGGGTCTACCACACCAAAACTGACTACTCCAGGGAGACCCAAATGCCCAACTTCAATGGCCTGCTCAGCGGCGATTTGGCCGGGGCGGTGCTGGCCCGCAGCCAGTTCATCGACGGCGCGGCCCTAGCCTTTATGGCCCAAGAGATGGGCTACCTCGTCACCACCTTTACCGGCGACCCGCCGCCGCCGCTACATACCTGTAGTCATTACCTCCGTCCTGGACTGGTGATCGGCAGCTCTGAGGCGGTACACAACCACCTACTAGCCGCCGTCGCCGCCGCCCACATGGACGGGGGCTATCCCCAGTAGTTAGAAAAACCTGCGGGGGAACGGCGGCACCGCTGTCCTCCATTCCCCCGCCGCATTAGTCTCCGGCCCTCGGATCTAGACGGGCTGGACGTTGATTTTGACCACCAGGTCGTCGTAGTCAAAATCGCCGCCACCGACCAGGTCCTCAAACCCAAAGGTGTTGTCACCCAGCAGTTTGATCTGGTCAACGCCGCCGGGGTTGGCCCCCAGGAATGGGAAGAAGACCGCCGGGTCGTTGGCCGGGTCGCCATCGAGCAGCTGTTCGATGGTGCCCTTGCTAATCAGGAATGGAGCCAGAATTTGATCGCCCGCTACCGATACCGTCAGCCGTTGGGTGCTGCCGTTTTGCGGAGAAATCAGCGGCTGTCCAGCCCACTGGCGAACAGCCGCCTGGATATAGCCCGCGTCGCCGGGGTTCAGCGCATTGCCAAATTCGTCCAGCACGGTGCCCTGGGCATTTTCCATCCGGTAGAAGCCCAGCATGTTGGTATTAGAAGCCTCCCGCTTGACCTCTAGCTCCAGCTGCACCTGGCCCGTGAGCCCTCGCAGATCCAGCACCTCAGACTCTGGCCCCCCTTGCAGATCGGCCCCGAGAATGGGGCCTTGGTTGCCGAGCTCCACCCGGAAAACGAAATCGTCGAACTGCTGGTCGTTGTTGAGGTCCCAGTTGAAATCGAGCCCGTTGCCCGTCTGAGATGCACCCAGGCGCAGGGGCTGGTTGGAGCTGGGGTTCAAGAGCGGGCTGGCGATGGTCACCGTGCCCGGCCCACCATTCAACACCGAATCGAGGGTGCCATCTTGAATCAGGAAGAAGGCGTAGAAACGGGTGGGGTCGAGGGCTAGCTGTCGGGAGAGATCTAGCCCCTGGATGTCCAAATCCCCTTGGGTGGAGAAGACCGTCTTGGCCGTCGGCAGAGCGGTAGCCATGTAGTTGGCGCTGCTGGGGGCAATACCCTTGATGTTGCCCTGGGCATCGTCCAGCTCAAAGAAGCCAATTTCCACCGCCCCAGACCGGGATGGTTTGACCACGCTGAAGGTGGCCTCCTTAGGGCCACTGACGCCGTCTAGCTTCAGCAGGTTATTGCCCGTAACTCCCAAGGTACCCAGGGGGAGCTGAGGGCCTGGAATCCCCGGCCCTGGCAGGGTGGGGTCGGGATCTACTGGATCCGGATCTACCGGATCAGGATCCACTGGGTCAGGATCCACTGGGTCAGGATCCACTGGGTCAGGATCCACTACCGGAGTGGACAAAAAGTCAAAGGACAGAATCTCGTGGGACTGGGCGGGGCCGCCAGTGGACGCCGTAAAGCCAATGTAGCCACTGGTACCGCCGAGAATGGTCTCCAGGCTGGTACCCTGGGCCGGTAGATTCAACGAGAAGGCTGCTGTTGCAGGCTTGGGCGGATTGGTGCCGGTAGCCAGAAAAACCTGCAGGGTTTGGGTAGTGCCATCGTAATCAATCCAGGCGGTATGGACAGATGCGTCATTGAAATTGAATTCGCCAAACGCAGTCTGGAACCCCTCTGGAGAGCCCCCAAGAATGCGATCGCCGTTGCTGCCGATCAAAGCAATTTCAATGGAATTGCCACCGGCACCCAGACCGGAGTCAACGTCGGGGATGGGGTCAAAAAGTTGTTCTGCTGTGTTGCTAAAGGTATCTAGCTCAACGACCAGAGCGTTGGTGATGAAGTAATCCTCTGGGTCTCGCAGGGGGAAGGGGCGGTAGCCCAGTCCAGGGGCCGTGCCCCCCAGGGCATCACGACCAGCAGGGTCATTGTGCACAATAAAGGTGAAGCCTTCCGGCTGGTCAACGGCGCTGGTTTGAAACTCAAATTTGGTACTAAAGGAGGTGTCGTTCTTTAACTCAATTTGATCGGAAAAGGCTGCACCTGCCGAATCGTCCACGGGGGCGGTTGGTGTCAACCGCAGGATGCCGTTGTCAAACGCAGCTACATTGACCCGCCCATCCCCTGGGTTACCAGGTAAGAGACTAGATAGATTTAAAGTTGCCATTCTCTCTCCAAAATAAAGCTACAAAATTCAAATAGTGTGGGCAGCCTATCTAGTACAGAAAGGCAGAAGGATGAAGGCAGAAGAATGAAAAGGAATTCTTTGTCACAGGAGGGCTCCTACGCCATCAAATAGGTGAGCTATTTCTGCCATAGCGTAAAAAACACTACCCGCTGCATTGTTACCCACCTACTTTCCTATGAGGTGCCGTTCTTTACAGGAAGGGCACTAGAGCTTTATGGAGAAGTTCATACTCAGCAGCGATTTGTATCTTCTAAGTAAAACTTCGTACGTGAAATCCCTGAAGATGCTTGGATCATTACTGCCAGTTGTCCAGGTCCTGGCCCCAGCTCTGGGTAAGCTGGAGCCACTGGTCGCGGCGGCGCTCGACATCAGCGGCGATCCAAATCAGGGCGACCCCGACCACGATGCCCACCACCCACTTGATGAAGGGGAAGGCGGCGTTGAGCAGCACCAGCTGGTTGAGGGCATTAAGGGCAAACACGACGGTGCCCACGTAGAGAAAGGCACGAATGCGGAGTAGTAGGCCCGCCGCGATCGCCCCCAGGGCCAGGACCCCCACGGGTAACCCCGTCCACCGCTGGGTTCCCAGGGCTGTCAACAACACGATCGCCAGGGCGATCACCCGCAGCCAGTGGCGTTGGGCTTTGCCCTCGGGCCGCTGCAAGGCTGGGTCTAGCTGGGCGACATAGAGCAGGGCCAAGCCCAGGGGCAGCACCCAGACTAGGCTATCGCCAATGGATTGATTCCGGAGCCAGACCCAGATCGCCCAGACCCCACAGCCCACGGACAGGTAAGAAACGCGAATATAACCGCTGTGCCAGGCCAGCCAGCCGTAGAACCCGGCCAGCACCCACAGGGTCGGAATATGGTCGAATCCGCCCGTGAGCAGGGCGATCGCCAGGGGCACGCCCACCGCCATCCCGCGCCAGGGCCGTTGGGGCCAGCCCCAGGTGGCCCAGGGTAGCCAGTACACCGGCACCGCCACCGCGCAGGCGACGACTCCCCACCAGGGGTCTAAAACCCCGAGAACGGGAAACAGCGATCGGGCCAGGGCAAACCAGCCCACCAGCTCCCCGAGCCCGGCGTAGACCCAGGCATACTGCACCGCGTCAGGGGGACCGAGGCGGCCCTGGCTGAGGGCGTAGAGGCTGAGGGTGGCGGCGATCGCCAACCCTAGCCAGCCCAAGGTCGCCTGGCCATAACCAAAGCCTATGCCACCCCCTAGCATCAGCAAGCTACCGATAAACCAGTGCAGATGAGCCGCCCAGATAAGCTCTACCTGGGGCAGACCCAGAATGCGATCGAGCTGCCCTGCCAGCAGGCGGTAAACAACCATGATCAACGCGGCCACCCCCGCCAGTACCAGCAGGGCATCGGCGGCTGCGCCCCCAGAGCCTTGCAGTAGCTGGTAAATCACCAGCTCGTACCACCCCATCGAAAGACCGATCAGGGCCAGCCAGCGCACCGCCGGAGTTTGGCGGCACCGACCAATCTCCAGACAGAGGAGCGAGGCCACCACCACCACCCAGCCCGTCCAGGCGTTGATAGTGGCGGCCCGCAGCAGCAGGCCGAGGGCGGCATAGGCCAGGGTAAGGTGTTGCAGGGATACCGCCAGCCCAGGGTGCGATCGCGCCACCGCAGCCGAGAGGATCAGGGCGATCGCCCCCAACCCCAGGGTCGGCACCGCCAGGGCCACCACCGCCGGGTAGCGCTCGACCACCAGCCCCGCCACCAGCAGCTCTAGCCCCCAGCCCCCCAGATAGACGCCGAGGGAATGGGGCCGCCCCCAGCAGCGCAGCCCCAGGGCCAGCAACAAGGCTCCCAGCACCCCCAGCCCCAGGGCCGAGGGCTCTCGCCAGCCCAGGTAGTAGAGGCCGGTGAAGGCGGTGGCCACTATCAGCAAACCCAGGGCGAGAATCAGACCCCAGCGATCGCAGGCCACCCGGTACAGGTCGGTCAGCGGGGTGCC